>PIXW01000015.1 GCA_003601535.1 ANME-2 cluster archaeon | reverse complement strand
CCACCCACACACCCACCACCACCATCACGGGCACAGCATCCGACTCATCAGGCATCGCATCGGTCACGGTGAACGGTGTGCTTGCAGACGGGGCTGCGGACTGGAGCACATGGAGCAAAGATGTCACGCTCACCAAAGGCGAGAACACGATCACGGTGGTTGCGACGAATACCACTGGAGGCAGCCGGACAAAAACGATAACCATCACTTACACCCCCATACTCGACGGCAAGGTATTATCAAGCAGCACCAATGACGGAATCGAGAATGCAACCGTAACACTTGTTGGAACCGGAAAAATCGCCCAAACAGGCACAAATGGTTATTATTCATTTTCAGGCGTGGCAGATGGCAGTTATACACTCACCGCATCAAAACCCGGATACACATTCAGTCCGGTCGATGTCGTCGTATCAGAAACCACACGTGCATCGCCCATCATGGGCACCCTCGATACAACAGTGATCAACGCTACGATCACCTCAACAGTGATGCCGTCTGGCTCATTCAAACCGGGTGATTCTGTAGAGGTTACCGTAACTGCCAAAAACACAGGAACAATCGAACACACCTTTTATATTGGTTATTCGGTTCGCGATCCAGATGATACCTTCTGGGATGCCCCATACATTCCAGTTACATTGAGTCCGGGAGAGATCGCCACAGAAACATTGAGATGGACGGTTCAGCCCGGGGCACCTGCTGGCTCGTACGATATATATACCGCGGCATGGGCGACCCAGCACTGGTCGTACCTGTACGACAATCTTGATAGAGAGAATGCGTACGAGGTATTTTCAGTACAGCCGAATCCGGAGTACATACCAGGATGGACACTCAACAATGGCGAGAAATACGATGTACTGGTAGACAGCGAAAAATATAGAGCGATATTGACCATAAATGATTCAAATCCTTATATCTCATGGATGATATATGATAGTGATGGTAAAGTTCCGGACCTCACAACCTTCCAACATGCTGCCAAGACCGCGACAGTTGCAGCTATGGTCGGGTCTGATACTACTGATGAAGTAGCAGGATTGAGACGCGTTCAGGAGTCTATGAACGAGTTTACTGGTTGGATATCTCTTGCAAAATTCGCACTCTGGGCCAGGAACGCTGGTGCATATCTTACCGGGAAACTTGTGCTTTTGGCATCGACTGGCGGAACAAGCATCACAACAGAAATACCAGCCAGTGTTGTCAGACATGAGATTGCAATGGGATTATCAGAGAAGATATTGAAGGATTTAACACCCGGTGCATCCAACCTCAAAGATATAGTATCGGCGTATGCGATCATCAATGTGCAACATTCCGCTTCGAAACTGGACACGGCAGCCGACACCCTTGAGGCGTACGATGGGGGATTGTGGACGTATCATGAAGCAAATATGTATTATGACAATTATAAATATGGAGTCATTGACGGAATGACCTATATGACTTTAACATCCGAACTGCAACCCGGATCTGATTTTGTATCGCAGATGTATGGTGTGTGCAACGAAGTGTTAAAGGGAGCTACATACGGCGTCATCGATTTTGATGCGTTAACCGTGGTGAAACTTGCCAATTCTATCGGAGATCTTAACGCAGTAAAAGCTAGTGCTATCACGAGAGAAAAATACGCGAATAGCTTTGCTGTCACAGATGCCAGATTTAGTACCAATGCAATTGAACTGTGGAATGCATACCAAACTGCAAACAAAGTTAGTGGGAGTCTTATGTGTCCTGGAAACTTGCATGCGTATGATTCGCAGGGCAGGCATGTTGGTGTGAACTCCACAGGTGGCATCGACCTCGAAATACCCAATTCATACTACTCGGGACCAGATGTGGAACCTGAAATCATAAACATCTACACACCACAGGACGATAACATCACATTCTGTGTGGATAATGCCACAACTACTGGAATGTTCAATCTCACACTTGAAAAACAGATGAATATGACGATGAATACTGTATACTATCTGAACATGCCCATCACCGAAACAACTGCGGTCAGCATCAATACAAACAACAGCAGCAATCCCGATCGTACCATGGAGATTGACCGCGATGGTGATGGGATAGTCGATTTGACCGTAAATCCAAACTCCACCGAAACCAATCATAAACCAATAAGCAGAATAAATCCGCCGACACAAATTGCATTCGAGGAAGGTTATCCGGTGTTAATTACCGGAAATGGTACAGACGTTGAGGATGGAGAACTGTCCGAAGATGCGCTCACATGGACATCGAGCGTCGACGGTCTGATCGGAAACGGTAGTATGCTTAACACAACGAACCTGTCCATCGGCAACCATACGATTGTGTTAACTGTAATAGATAGTAACGGCGCCATGAGCATGGATTCAATTGAAATACTAATTTACATGGTGACTGCTGGTGAACTTGTTGGCGACCTTAACTCCGACGGCATCCTCACCCCCGCGGACGCCGCGATCGCGCTCCAGCTCGCGGCAAGCGGCGGCTGGGACCCCGCGGCAGACATGAACCGCGACAGCCGCATCACCTCGCTCGACGCCCTCATGATCCTACAGGCGGCGGTTGGCACGATAGAATTATGATTGTGACTGTTCACAATCCTGACCGTTGGTAGGATGTTTTTGAATGCGGAGCGTCGGCGCAGAAAGTACATGGAGATCTCTTGTTAGAGTCGTTTTCGAGGAGCACGAAGACCATTTACTAAATAGTGACTGTATACCCGTCGAAACCGAAAAACGGTATCTGGGGCGTACAAATGATGATAAAATACTTCAAAGAGATCGATATACTGAATATAGAGCTTCACGAAGGCGAGTTTGGATACAGCGAAGAACTCGACTGTGGTTCGCTCGGAAACCCGCCCGCCGCCCATGAAATTGTGGCACCCACCACGTCCCGCCAGCGTCTGTGTCGCATTCGATGCAGCAGAAGATGCGAAAGCAGGGGGTTTGGATAGCGAGGTTTATGTATCGATGCTTCAGGAATTATCAACGCTGAAGATTCGGTTTTACATAGACCCGAAGACAAAGGATCCGCACATCCACCGCCATAAAGTAACCGAACAGGAAGTGGAAGAGGTCCTATCGCATCCCGGTGAAGACCGCATTGGGCACGAGGGGCACGAGTTGCCATTGGTCAGACCCGATCCGGCAGGTACCTTCGTGTTGTTTATGTGCCAGAACCAGAGAGTACATTTGTGATAACAGCATACGATTTATCAGGAAAAGCACTGATAGCTTACCGAAGACGTATGCGAAGAAGGAGAAAATGAGACTGAGCAAACTCCCACCAGGATGGAATGAAGAGCGGGTACAGCGTGTTTTAGCGCATTATGAGAGCCAGACTGACGAAGAAGCCGTTGCCGAAGACGAAGCTGCTTATGAAGGTTCCGGAGATATGGTTATGGAAATTCCATACAAATTGATTCCCATTGTCCGCGATCTGATTGCGCAGACCAGTTCTGCTGAACATGCGAAAAGTTAGACTTGTAGCGATTTGTGGTTTTATCACCATTCCAAATTTCCTTTCTTCACCGTTTATGGATTTTTTGCGGACTTTAAGCCTGATCTGCAATTTTTCATGTACCTGCTACTATGCTTAACGTCCGCACAGTAAAAATCATTCCAGTGAAGACCTCCGGGGCACAATTGCCCCGAGATCGACTGTCTGATCCACAAGTCAGCGCGGCTCATGATCAGGGCATACCTCTATTGTCGTCGCCCGGGAGCGCTCGGATCCCTCTTCCTGATGCGACCAGTAAGGGCTTGACGCGAGCGGCAATCCTTCCTCGCATACGAGCGAGCTTGCAGCAGCCGGGTACACCCGGGGTCGCGGAAATGTGTTTGTTGCGAGGTGGCTGAGAATTGACGATAAATAAATTCAAGTACTAAAATATGCTCTGAGAATCCCACGATTTTTCCGCGGTACGCCAGGTAGAGTGTTGATCACACTCAAAAACCCGAACGTCTTTTTCCATAAATCTCATCGTGATGACCCAGATCAAGAAATCGAATAGTTTTCGATGGTTCATCAATTTCAAAGATCAGGACGTGAGACTTTCCGATGTGGACCCTTCTCAATCCTTTTAGATCATACCTCAATGGTTTGTAATGGTATGGATTCCCAATTATATCCCCCACTTTATCCCGTACGGTTTTAAACATCGCGTAATCTTTATTTTTAATTTTCTTTAACTTTTTCTCCAACTTCGGTTTGATTTCGAATTTGTACTGCATCGCATCACTCGAAATACCTATCAAATTCCTCGATGGAATTAAAAACCGTACCCCGCTCCTTTTTTATCGTCTTCAACTCCTCTAAATAATCCTCTTCGACTTCATAAAATACATCGATGTAGATATCGATGAGTGTTTCGAGCATCTTTTCGATCCCATCCACTTTCCATTTGAGATTGTCCATATCCATGAGGAGGGGTTGCATCACGTTTTTCTCTTCAGCTTCCATTTAAACACCAGAATTGATTTTCGGGTCTTTCATCTAAAGCTTTTCGCAGGCTTCACTTGCGTTTTATCCCAAGCATTGTCCGGTATGTCCGTAGCAGTTCTCCACGGGATTGCGTGTTCTTGATGCCAGCCCACCCCTCATTAGACGTGTGAGTCTTATCAAAGTCAAGAAGGATCTTCTCGCAGTCCACAAGCCAGCGCGGCTCATGACCATGGCATACCTCTATGTCGCCCGGGAGCGCTCGGATCCCTCTTCCTGATGCGACCAGTCAGGGCTTGACGCGAGCGGCAATCTCTCCTCGCATACGAGCGAGCTTGCAGCAGCCGGGTACACCCGGGGTCGCGGAAATGTGTTTGTGGAGGAGAAAGCCCTGCATCATGCTCCGCTTCGACCGACCGGGGGCGGGGCAGCTTTTCATGAGCACAGGCAGAGTACAACCAGATCGGTCCATGCGATGCAGGATGCAAACATCCCGGTGACATATCTGCTGTACACGGACGGAGGACACGGCTTTTGCCAGACCTGAGAATAGACTGCCGTTCTACGCCGTAACCGAAGCGTTTCTCGCCCGGGCATCTGGGCGGGCGGTACGAGCCCATCGGTGATGATTTCGAGGGGACGAGCGTCACTGTTCCAGTCGGCGCAGAAGAGGTGCCGGGTCTCGCAGAGGCTCTTTCAGAGTAGGTGTCAACCGAATCGATATCACCGCTGGCTGCCCCGGGTGTTGTGTGTCCTGCATGGGCGGCTGGCGGATTTTTTGGCGACAGACAAAATCGGTATGACAAGAAGCCCCACACCATGTTCCACCTCACAGACGAAGGCAGTGCTGCTTTTGGAGGGTACCGGCAACATATACGCCCGGGTTCTTGATGATCTGCCTGCCTATCTGGTAGTCACCCTTTACCGCGTTTCTGGTTTTGTTGTTGCGAAGTTCTACGTTCCATCACAATACCTTTCGATTAATCGAAAGATTTAAGTACTATTGCTTGCACACATATTATCAGATAAGTCGATCAATTGACAAGTCTGAACAAAAGAAGGTGAACAGCATGAACAACCACCACCACACCGAACCGCGGCTGGACGAATCCCCTGCCGTGGATATCATAAACGTCGAAAAGAGCTACTACATCGGCAAGATGGAGGTGCCGATACTCCACGGCATCGATCTCGCAATCCGGCGCGGCGAGTTCCTTGCGATCATGGGACCGTCCGGCTCAGGCAAGAGCACGCTCATGAACCTG
>PIXW01000154.1 GCA_003601535.1 ANME-2 cluster archaeon | reverse complement strand
ATAAGCCTTACGAAATCCGGATGCAAACAACACCTGTTACATGAACCTGCTGATCAGGTACACAACAACGAGCATACATGCCACCAGCAGCAACTCGAGCAGCGGCGCATCCACCGATAATTTCTTCGTTGTGCCAGAACCATCCTGACCCCCCATGGATTCCGGATCGCTGGCAGATGTGCCGGCTTTTCCGGAAGGTGAGCCGATCACCCTGATCGCTGGCATCTCTGATGTGGTTATGTAGCTGTAATCGCGGCTCGTAATCGATATCTTCGGCGGATCAAGCGTCACATTCCCTGGAACCGAAAACCTGAGCCTATATTCTGTTTTATTCGTCTGGTTCGCGCCAAGAACCGCATGTAGCGTTCTGTTCCCTGATACCAGTTCAGCCCCGGATGGTATGACATCCGTCAGATCGACGACCGCATCCCTGTCTCCTGTGTTTGTGATACTCAGCGTAACAGTGACCGCACCTACGAGCGAAACCGTGTCCGGATATGCGGTCTTGTTCACGATTATGTATGCTCCGTCCACTGTGATCACAGGAGAGTTTGACAGGATGCTGACGTTCTCTCCATCCATCGTAAAATCGGCGACCGCACCCGGAATCTCAAAGACTCCAGGTCTCTTGGGTTTTATGTGATACGAGAACCGCAGAGACTCGGACGGCGTGATATTGAACCTCCAGCCAGGAGTCTCGTTGCCGCAGACCAGAAACCCTTCCGGAACGGTATCGTTCAGCCAGACGTCAAGGTCTCTTGTTCCGGTATTTTTGAGATCGAGTCTCACCCACACCGTCTGATCCATGGATATGTAACGTGGCACCGTCTTTTTGATCTTCAGGTTCCATCTCGGCAGCACCAGAATCTCGGTCGAGGCTGACTCGCTGTACATCACATTCTCCACGTCAAAGCCGGTCACATTGGCAGAGATCGTAAAGAGCTGCCCCTCGGTCTCATTGATCCATTCAGGGACCCGCAGCCATGCATAGCACGTCGTCTCTTCGTCTTCGTCCTCCGAAATGTTGCCGAAATGCACGGGATCGCTGCGGATCAGTTCCAGTTCGCCAGGATCGACTGTCACCCGCACGTTCCTGAGCAGGGCATCGCCGTCATTCTCGATATCGATGGTGACACGGATCTCAGAGTCCTGTGCAGTGTATGCCTCGCAACTGGCACTGATATCAACCGAGATCTCAGGCTTTGCCCGCTCCAGCACATTGATGTTGATGAAGGGATTCTGCCAGCGTATCGGATCCGACTGCGGGTATTCGTCAAGGTCAGTATATATCTCGATCTTGATCTCGTCCTCCCAGATCAACTCATCGCAGACCGTCTCTGATGTATCTGATGCATTCGCGCAGGTCGCATTGAGGACAGACTCGTTTAACACGAGATCTCCCCGTTTCAACTGCAGGATGACATGGTCGCCACCCAGCTCATGATGCATGGACGCAGGATCGGTTGCCATTTCATAATCAACGAACTTGACCGTGTAGTCCCCGAAGGTGTAGGTGTCACCTTTGTACAGGGTTGCGCTCCCGACATCTGTCCAGTACTCCTCATCGTCCGGATTGAGCGCGGAGGCTGTCTGCACCAGTGCCAGTGCTGCCAGTGTAACACATATCAGGAGGATCAGCGCCAGCCGGATCACTTTTCCTCCACATACACGGTTGCGCCGCTTTCGGTCTCATACAGGCTGGCAACCAGTTTTCCCATCGTTGTGACGCTCTCATCGGTCATGTTCAAAACCTCGATCTCAGTCTCGTTCTTGATGATGACCTGCATGTTCTCCTGCCCTGGATTCTTCACGATCGTGACATCCTGACTCGTGAGCAGTTCAGGCATGTTGACGTACATCATCATCATGACGAGGAGCCCGACAGCGAAGATCATCGCCACATCGAAGAGATTTGCAACGCCTGTGAGCGGGTCACTGTCCTCGTCCGATCTTCCTCTTTTGTGTTTCATGAATTTCATAATCGTTTACACCTCAACAACTCTATCCGGCAGAGCAGCATGCAGAACTCCGAGACTCCCGAGCGAGGATTTCTCGACACGCCCCATCTCAATCCACCCGCTTTCGGTAAGAATCTTAATATTTCGTGATTTATCGATCTCTACACGTTTGATATCCGAATACGGGACTTCAAAGTTGGATCTGTCGTCCGCCAGGATATTATTCGCGGGCATTCTTTCAAGACGCTTCGATTCACTCCTTGCACGCGCTCTTATCGAGTATATCGTAACAACGAATGCCGCACATATAAACAAATTAATAACCAGTAGATAATTGAAGGGCACGTCGATTCCGCGGATCATCATCGCGGTGATGATCACAGCATTCACGGACACGATCACCCCCATCCAGAAAGTATGGTTTGCAAGAATTGAACCAGCGATCTTCGCACTGATGAGTCCGGATCTGGTGAGTATCATAGCGCAGTG
This sequence comes from ANME-2 cluster archaeon, assembly GCA_003601535.1. Lineage (GTDB taxonomy): Archaea > Halobacteriota > Methanosarcinia > Methanosarcinales > Methanogasteraceae > Methanogaster_B. Next base: position 14,623 of record PIXW01000154.1, on the reverse strand, counting down.
AACCGACTCCCACGATCTCGGGACGATCGTTCCGATGATACCGAGATGATCGTTCTCGTCCGGTTTCGGGCACACAACCGGCATCGGTGCCGGCATCGGTGTCACGGGCGCTCTATGATCGGCAGGAATACCAGAGCTCGATTCGAGATCTCCGAAGAGTAGCTCTGAAAGATATTCGATATCACTCATGTCCTGCCTGTACCACCGCGTTCTGATCGTCGCGACCATGAACCCGATCGCTCCAGCCATCATTCCGACGACTGTTGTTCCGAATGCGATGATCAGGTTGTTGGCAAGTGCATCGATGTCGCCGGCAGAGAGTCCGAGTAGCGCGGGACCCATCGGGATCAGCGTCCCCATCAGCCCGAACATTGGACCAACCTTGGCGACGAACCTCGAGCGTTCGAGCTTCTTTGTCATCTCAAAATCGAGATCCTGCAGCAACTTTTCCAGTCTCGCCTCAAGCATTCCTCTATCCGGATGCGCTCTGTACAGTGTGGTTATGCGGTACAGAAACTCATGCACGAACGAATTCGAACAGCTCTGCCCGAGTATGCCGAATGCGCCTTTCGTGTCGCTCTGTTTCAGCATCACCCTCGCCCTGACTGCGCCCTCCTCCATCCTTCTGAGATCGCGATGCCGGTTTCGCCACTCAAACAGGAATCCGCCAAGCTCGATCAGGCTCCCTGCAATGAGGATGATCAGGATGATCATCACAGGGTAAAGAAGGTTTGTTGAGATTATAGAGATTGTCTGCTGCAACAGATGTGGAATTCCGTACGCCAGCAGTGTCGCAACGTCTGTCATGATCGATGTTATGCTGCGACTATTGAATATTTATATCTTTCGGTACTTACTTAATGTTACTTAATCGTCTTAATTTAATAACACATTCTGCTCATCGTCGTCTCCTGTGCCTGAATCCCACAGTGTACCACAAGTACCTGAAATACAAAGATACGCCCGGCTATCTCAATTCAACTAATTCTCTCGATTGATGGCAGACAAACAGATCGATGGATCTGCAGATTTGTCAGTTGTTCTCGGAAACAACCGCCCATATCTCCTCAGATATCTGCTCGATGCTTCTGCTCCCATCGATTGTGACAAGCAATTTCCGATCTTTATAATAATCGATCAACGGCTGTGTCTCTTTTTTATATACGATAAGGCGGTTGCGAACAGATTCTTCGGTATCGTCATCGCGCTGATACAGTGCTTTTCCACAACGGTCGCATACACCCGGATTCTGCGGCGGATTGAATATCAGATGGTATGTTGCCCCGCATGTGCATACCCGGCGCGATGAGAGGCGGGCGATCAACTCGGAATCAGGAACCTCAATATCAAGCACAATATCTATCTTCTGATTCAGTCCGGCAAGGATGTGAGAGAGCGCATCAGCCTGGGGAATCGTTCTCGGATATCCATCGAGGATACAGCCTGCTCTGCAGTCCGGCTGCGAGAGCCGGTCTCTTACGATGGAGATCAGTATCGAATCGGGAACCAGTTCTCCTCTGTTCATATATCCAGCTGCGCGATCTCCCTGTTCTGTCCCAAACGATCTCCGCAGGATATCTCCTGTGGAGATGTGCGGGATTCCCAGTTTCTCCGAGAGTAACGTTGCCTGCGTCCCCTTTCCGGAGCCAGGTGGTCCGAGAAGTACGATATTCAATCACTCCCTCCCGAAGAACGCCCGCATCATCGGATGCATCTCCATCATCTGTTCGGATGCGAGATCCTCATACAATCGATAAACGATGCTCACTGTCAGCAGCAGCCCTGTACCGCCAGCCCCGCCAACCGTCCCCATCAGCGATGCAACCAGTGTGAGCAGACCGATGAACGCTCCGCCGATGATCGTGACCTTTGGAATGTACCGTTCCATGACCCGCTCGATCGACTGCGGGTTCCGTCTGAACCCTGGTATCTGCATCCCTGATTGATGTATATTCGCTGCCACGTGCTTTGCATTCATACCAGTCGTCTCGATCCAGAAGAGAGCAAAGATCATGCCGCCTATAATCAGCATCGCTGCATCGCAGAAGACACGGAGTCCGATCTGCCACACCGCTGGTGCTGCATGTCCCACGGAGGCGTAATGATTCGACACCAGCATCGGGATCCAGTCGTGCGGACTGTGCAGCGGTGCAAGATAGTACATCACTCCGCCGAGCGGCGTGGTTCCGCTGAAACCTCCGAGTACCGTGATTCCTTTATTTGAGAGGATAATTCCGATCATCTGAACGTTTGCCTGGAGTGCACGCACAAGGATCATCGGAAGCACACTTGCATAGATCAGTTTTACAGGAAATCTTCCCCTTGCGCCACGAACTGCGCTGTGCGCCAGCGGGATCTCGATTCTGGTACTCTCAACAAAGACAACAATCAGGAATATGGCTACAGTACTGATCAGCGCAAGGATTCCTGTTGTGACCAGGATATTGGTCATGCCAGTTGGTAGTCCGACCCCTGCCAGATACACCCATCTAGGAATCAACCCTATCGGAAGTCCTGCATCCATCTTCCAGTTGAACATGCCTGTAATAATCGACTGAGATACGCCGGCAACAATGAAGAGTCCCACGCCTGATCCGATGCCCCACTTGGATACGACTTCGTCCATGAACAGAACCAGCGCACCGCCGATGCATATCTGAATGAAGAGCAAGAGCACGATTGTGGATATGTCAACGCCAAGCATATTCGCAATCTCGGCAGATGGCTTGATATATCCACCCATCACCTGCGGAAGCGCCTCGAATATGATCATCACGAATACCAGTAGTTTCTGAGCTCCCTGAAAGATTGCCTGATCATGCGGGTCAGACAGATCGAGATGTATGACATCCGCACCAACCAGCAGCTGCAGGATGATCGAGCCCGTAACGATCGGACCTATCCCGAGAAGCATCAGTGATCCGCCCTGCCCTGCAAAGAATGCCCGGTACATCGCAAACATATCGACCGATTCAGATGACATGCCGAAGAGCGGAACGTTTGAAAGTGCAAAATATAAAACGAGAATGCCGGCAGTCCACGTAAGTTTCTTTTTGAGATGTACATGCCCTTCAGGGCTTGCGACTGCTGGCAGTCTGGTAAGAATTGGCTCAATATCCTCTTTAAAGCTCATTGCGACACCGGTGATTACGTATGAACTGCTGTACCGCCAGTACTCTCTATCTTCGAGATCGCATTCGCGGAAAATGCCTGGGCACTCACAACAAGCGCTCTGTTCACCCTGCCGGCACCAAGAACCTTGTCGATGCCGAGTCTATCAGCATCGATATGAACTGCATCATCCTTCTGCTCGGCGAATCCTGTGCGCAGCAGTTCAGGTACCTTAGCATCGAGTTCACCTATATTGATGGTCTTTGTGCTAACAATGGCCTTTTGAGGGCGCGTAAACCCGTGCTTTCCATACGTATATCCAAGCATGAGCGCTCGCGTCGCATGGTGTTTGCCTGCACCACATTTACCGCGCCCACCCCTGTTGCCTGCACCCCGCCGGTTCTTATGCGTACCTCCACCACAGGTACGTGATCCTCGGAACTTTTTAATGTTCATTCTGTGTAGCCTCTATCTTTTTAGATTTTGTATCTATCTGATAATAACAGGTTTCTGTAGATATAAAAGTTATTCCATGAGTGCTCTGTTCAAATCTCGAAAATCTTTTTGATCCACCGGAACCACAGAACGATCATGATAGATGTTGGAATCATAGGCGGCTCCGGATATACTGGTAGAGAACTGATTAAACTGCTTCTGCAGCATCCAGAAGCAACGATCAGAATCGTGACATCGAGACGGCTGTCCGGTATTCCAGTAACAGATATTCACCGGCACCTCTATGGATTGGTTGATCTGCGTTTTGAAGATCCATCGCCATCAGAGATCGCTTCTGCATGTGACATCGTATTTACAGCAGTGCCGCATGGTGCTGCAATGGAGATCGTTCCGGAACTGCTGGCAGGAGGCACGCGGGTAGTCGATCTGAGCGCGGATTATCGATTGACGCAGCAGGCATTCGAAGCCACATACAAACGCATGCACACCGATCCGAGGGACGCGGTGTTCGGTCTTCCTGAACTGCATCCCGAGGTTGCAAAAGCAGATCTTGTCGCAAATCCCGGATGTTACCCGACAGGTGCAATACTTTCTGCAGCACCGCTTGCAAGCGAAGGGCTGATCAAATACGCGATCTTCGATTCCAAATCCGGCATCTCCGGTGCAGGCGCAGAGCCGTCAGAGACATCACATTACCCGAATCTTGCAGAAAACGTTCGTGCTTATAATATCACCGCGCACAGACACCTGCCTGAGATCATTCAGGAGTTGAGACGGCTGGATCGCTCGCTCGGTAACATATATTTCACACCGCATGTCGTTCCTGCCATTCGTGGAATTGTGACCACCGCGCATCTGATCCTGCACGATGAATCTGATTATGATGCGATTCTGAACTTATACAAAGATTTTTATGCAAATAAGCCGTTTGTGCGGGTGCGCGATGATATTCCGAATCTTGCGGATGTGCGCGGCTCGAACTTCTGTGATATCGGGCTTGCATGCGGCGGAAATCGTGTGGTTGTGATATCGGTGATCGATAACCTCATCAAAGGCGCGTCAGGGCAGGCGGTTCAGAATATGAATCTGATGTTTGATCTTCCTGAGACCTGCGGGCTGTTGATGCCGCCGCTATCGCCATAATCTCAACAATAATTCACACTCCGCCTACCAGCAACTTGAAGATCAGGAATGCGATCGTTACCATGATTAAGGAATGCTTGAGTCCGGATAGTACACTGCCCTCGCCCATCACACCTGCGATCAGTCCGGAGCAGAAACCCTGGATTAAGGATGCATGGAAGAACATGCGTTTGTACGCATCAAGATCAAAAGATCCGAGAAATCCACCTCCGCTGCCCCCGCCTCCTGTTGATGCCATCTGTTCGCCTGCTTCTGCCATCCGGGTCAGGAATGAATCTGTGATCACATAGATAACCCCAACGAAGACAAGAAATGAAATGTATATAACCACAATGTAGATCATCATATTCATCGTCCGTTCCCGTTTCAGTGTCTGCTCGGTCTCTGCGTCCCTTGCAGCGACCTCGAGCACCTCACCGACGTCACCGCTCGATTCGTTTGCTCTGGTAATAAGCGTAACCGATCTCGATACCACATGCGTCCTGATGCGGTTTGCAAATCGCACCAGAGAATCGTTGACATCCATCCCCCAGTCGATGTCCTTCCAGATCAGTTTGATCTGCTTACTGAGTGCGCCGATGTCGGATTTCGCCATCAGTTTGATCGAGTCCCTTATCGTCATACCGGTCTCGTTTGTGCTTGCCAGTTTGCTCAGAAAGCCAGGAATCTGCTTCTGAAGCCTCTTCTCACGCATCATCTTCAGTTCATAGAAGAATGCAAGCGGAACGAGTGCTATGTACGCCGAGTAGACGAGATAATCGTCCAGGAAATTGATTGTGAGGTCGAAGTTCAGTAACTCATCTCTATGTGTTGCAAATGAGATGGCAAAGAAGATCAGTGCGAGTGGAACGCTTGCAGCCAGTATATTGGCTGGCTGTATCTTAACAGATCTCAACGGATCGCGGAGCAACTGCCTGAATGCAAGCGTTTTTTTGGATTTTATAAATTTATCCCACATCTTTTTTGATGCAAGCATCTGCTCTGTCTCCGGATCAACTGGTGCATTCCTGTCAATCTTCAGATTTGCCAGTTCATGCGGCATCACGACCTCGTGATCAATCCTGGTTCGTGTGGTGAGAAGCGCGGGGGTGCCGCTTGCAGACGGCGACAGCATATTAATCATGACAACAAACATGATCGAACCTACGGGAAGCACTGCATATATGATCGCATACAGCATCATGTCATTTCCAGATCCCATCAACACCATCATCACGCCGATGATGATGAGGAAGAGGGGACCAGCCACAAAAGCGGTCACGTATGACTCTGCGATCAGCGCAAGTGTTTCGAGATAACCTTTCTGATCGATGGTCGCCTCCTTTAAATACTGGTCTGACTTGTCCTTGAAGTATCTCGGAATGTCGCCACCACTATCGATGACCGAGAGCAGGTTATGTGTCAGATCCTGAAACTTGGCCGAGGGCGTCATTTCGGAGATGTTCTGGAGAGCGGTCCTGAGATCATGTCCGAAATACTCCATATCCCTGACAATCCTGTCCACCTCCTTTGCAACCTCCCCATAAGTACCCTCACACTTTGCAAGCGATTTGAATATCTCGATTAAGTTCATGCCTCCGTTGGAGAGTGCATACATGAATGTTACCGCATACGGCAGGTTCTGGTCGATCGCGGTCTTGCGCTCGCCAGCCTTAAACGAAGGATACACTAAGAATAACGCATACACAATTCCACCAAGTACGGTTGTGAGAAAGACGATGATGAACAATGAGATAAAGATCCACTTGTAATCGATCAGCCATGCTGTTTGCTCGCTGAATGTCAGTTTTGTAATCTTTTCCGGAAGTCCGATGACTTCGATAACGATATAAGAAAGTATCAACCCTATAATTGCTCCGGTGATCCCTGCGATTGTGGAGTAGAAGAGCGAGTTCGACACATACATCTCATACGATATCGGAATGCGGGCTTGCTGCAGTTTGACGCGCAGGTCGTGATACTGCTCTCTCTGTGCTTTGATGCGGTCGCCGAAGACCACGAACGGGACCATCATAAACAGATGTATCCAGTGATGGAACTGTTTTGTGAATCGATCGAATGTTGCAGACGTTCTCAGAGAATCCTCGGATCCAGAAGTATTCTCGATTGCAGAGAGAATTCTCATCTTCTGTCTGCCCTTTTTCCTTCCTGTGTTCTCCGAATCTTCCTGCTCTGCTGTAAGCCCGAACAGTTCTGGCAGCTCCTCCGCTGAAACCGAAGAAGTGATTGCTGGCGCGGGTTCGACCTCTTCAGGTTCAATCTCTCTTATTTGTTCCATAAGAAGAGACTCTGCTTCGTCTTCTCCGATCACCTCTTCAGGTGCAGATATTTTGGTTTCAGAGCGAACCTTCTCTGCTGCTGCCGCACGAAGCCCTCTCTTACGGGTGCGTTCATCCCTGCTCTTCCCTGCCTTATCCCGGAGCCCCATAACCCAACTCCCTAAATACCATACCCCTCAAGAACCTTCTCATACAGTGTAAACTCATCTGAATTCGCAAATTTTTCGATCAAATCGTCCGGAAGATTCGCGAGCAGTTCATCAAGAACCACCAGAATATCCTTAACATCCTGATCAACTTCTGCATGTATGCTTTCCGATCCCCCCTGTGTCTCTTTTAATTCGATTATCTCTCTGTTTGCATCGATAAGCTTCTCGCGTGTTGTTTCCAGTTCCAATAATAAGCGATCATGATTTGATCTCATCTCTGCAATCTCACTTTGCGCTGCTTCAAGTTCAGATGTCAATTGTTCCAGTTCCCCATTGGGCGTTTGTTGCAGCTCACTTTTCATGGATTCCAGTTCTTCTATTGCTGTTTGTTCAAATTCTTCTTCTGCTGCTGCCACTTCTGAGTTCTCAGCGAGCATAGATGAAATTGCCTGTTGTACCTCATCTTCTACGATTCTCACTTCTTCGATAGTAGATTTTAAATCATTCTCTGCCAATTTCACCAATTCTTTTGATTTTTCACATTCGGATCGTCTCTCTTTGAAAATTTTTTCTTTCTCTATAACTATTTTATCCTTTTCAGTTAGTTTTTTTCTTGATTCTTTTAGATCCAATTGTATTGAATCTTCTTTTGACTTTAAATTGCTCAGTTCATTTGTCAGGTCTTCTATTTCCGTCTCCGTATCTTCCAAGCGGCTATACGCCTCTTTCTGGGACGAATGCAGCTCATCAAAGACTTCTGTTCTCTCCCTCAGAACGTTGACCTCTTCGAGCTTCTTCTCTTCTTCTTCCAGATCCCTGAGTAATTTCTGTTTCTTATCATTCAGAGCTCTTAGATTGCTCAATTCCCACCGTATCCATCCAAGATTAGATCTTGCCTCATTGAACGCGCTGCTCGCAGATTCAACCGCTTGCTCGGCAATTCTCACTTTATTCTCTTTTTCATCCAGATCCTTCTCTGAAATTTTTTCTTTTTCCTTTATTCTTGAAAGTTCCTTGCGTGCAGCACGTATTCGAGAAGGCTCTCTCTTTTTATCGATCTTCACTGAATTGAGATCATTTTCTGCCCTCTCTATTGCAATTTCTACCCGGTTAAGATTATTTTTTGCAGTTTCAAGAATCTTCTTCAGTTTCTCTCGCTTTTCGCCCCTTGCAAATAATAAACCACGTTTTATCTTTCTGATATCTGATTTCACCTTCTTTTTTTCATTCTTTTGTAATTTCAGGTCATCTTTTGCTTTCTTGACAGGGGATTTGACGTCTCTTCCTTTCGCATCCTCCTCTGCCAGTTCTCTTGCAGACCTCACGGCTTTTAACGATCTCTCTCCACCATCCCGCTCTTTTCTTGCACCATCCAGTTCCAATAATTTTTTATCGAGGATTTCAAGACGATGCTTGATCAGTTTCTCCTGATTTTCTACGGATAATTCCTTTTCTTCACTTTTTTCTATCTCTAACTCTATCTGACTCAGATCGGATTTGATCCGTCCGATCTCATCGATCGCGTGCTGTTCCATAGATTTGATTTTTTCTTCCTCTTCTATCTCTAATCTGCTCAATTTTTCATTTATTTGATTTAATATAGCCTCTTCATCTTTCTTTTTGATTTCCGCATCATTTAAAAGAGAATATGTCTGTTCAATCTCTGATTGCAGGTTTTTCAGTTCACTTTCGAGTTGATCGCATACACCGGACACGCTGTCATACTCTGCCTTCGCATCAACAAACTCAGACTCAGCATCCGCAGCTATGGATGCTGCCCGGTTAAGATCTGCCTGCTTAGCGCTGAGCACATCTTCATGTTTGCTTCTGGTTGCCTCTACACCATTCTTGTTATCGATAGCATGTCTGAGATCATCGACTGCGGATCGTTCTCTCTCTCTTGCACGATGCAGGACATCTATTGCTGATTCCAGTGTACTCATACACACCACTCCTGTTATAAAAACAACCTCAACATATATTAATGCTGTCGATGAGAGTCGCTTCATGAAGCCCATGAAACGTATTGTAGCCGACAGCACCATGTTATATGATGGCTCGCAGATAAATCCGCTGTGGAGCTACGAATATCTGGATGTTCGCGGCGATTCGATCATCGTATTCCGCGGCGCAATGGATGTTCGATATGTAAAGGATATCGAGGACGAAAAGAATCGGAAGCAGATAAAGGGTGATGATCTGATCCATCTCATTGTTGAGCGATTCGACCCTCCAGCGAGTATACGACAGGCGTACTACCTTCAACGGATGCTTGTCATCTGTGTGCAGGACGTTTTGAGGGATCTCGGTGTGATTACAAAGAGGAGTGGAGATGATCTGTTTGTGGATGGAAAAAAACTCACGGTGAGCATAGCAACGGCAGGAATCTCATCAGAGAAGATTCACTGCGGCATCAATCTGAGCAGCCAGGGCACGCCTGTGGAAGCGAATGCAGTCGGATTATACGAACTCGGAATCGATGCGGATTCGTGGAAGGATATTGGAAATAAGATTGCAGAGCGGTTTGTTTTTGAAATCGAGGATATTGAATCCGACATCTGCAAGACGAGATGTCTGGACGGGATGTGAGTGTGACTTCAGCCTACCTGGTACACAATCGCGCCATCCCTGCACGCGAGAACATGCAGGGATGACCCCATCCGTATGCAATGTATCTCTCACATGATCTGCGTTACCACCACTGCGCTATCAACGGGCCGGTGTGCCAAGTACAGATTTCATGACATCGTTGACCGCCTCTGCACTGGGCGCATCCCCAGTCGCAGATTTCCCTGCTGGAATCATCGGGCGGATGTCCCAATCTCAGTTCAACCGCGATTCGATCTTTCTTAGAGATTCTCTTGCCAACTCGGTACCCAACTTTGCAGGGTCTGTTTCAGTTTCAAAGAGCCGATCTTCTAAAGACTTTGGGAAAAATCTTTCCTCGAATTCTTTCATCGAGCGGCACACGTGCGCTTTTTCATTATTCTTTTTCATGATCATCATCTCTGTAATAATTAGAAAAGAAATGAGGGTTTAATTCGGGCTTAAAGTAATGCTTTCTCTTGATCCAAACAAACCCATCGCCTTTCGAGATTACCGCAACATCGATGGGTTCGCTAACTGTTTCAGCACCCATTGTAATTTTTCGCTTGAACGAAGTCAGGTGCACAAAAGATTCTGCCATTACCGCAAGTTCATCCTTCGGAAGCACAGCGACCATATTTATGATGGGTTTTACGTGATTTCGAATTCTATATTTTTCTTCCAATTCTTGATACTCTTTAAGCAGTCTATCGCTTTCTTGTTTCAGGTTTTCTTTGAGCGCATTTCTTTTGCTTTCGCTCAAGTTTTGGATTCGTTTAACAATGATGTCGGGATATTTATCAAAAATTTCAGATAAATATTTTTCGTTGCGTCTTCTGTAATCGGGATCAATACCATCCATAAATGCTATCACCATCTCACTTTGAGCGAAAGCAGAAATTGATGCGGAACTGTCAGAGTTAATCTCAGTTCTATACTCTTCTATATATTTCAGTCTGTTATTGACTATCCCATCCAATGAAAACGATTTGAGAACTGGAAATACATCCTTCTCTCCAAAGCCGGCAATTACAATTCCTGATTTCGAAGATGAAAAGAGATTCTTTGAAAAGAGACTTGCACATATCTCGTTCAATTGTTCCGAAGATTTCTTGGATATCGGCAATTTCTCAAACATTTCATTTTTTACCTCATCGATAATAGATCCATATTTAGATATAATATCCTTAATATGTGTCTTTGGGATTGTTGGTAGCAGATCAACTGCGTTCCAGTGATCATGATGTCGCTCTATAACGTCAGACGTTATTTGCTCAATCCGGCTGTCTTCGATCCGTCCTTCATTGTCGATGGTCGATCGTACTTCCTCAAAAATTTCTTCCTTGATCTGGTGGTAAAAGTAGCCAAAGATTGTATCACGTAAATACTTTTCCTGCTCAGAGTCCGGAAACAATAGATTTCCGTTGTCTAAGAAGTCTATAAAATTATCAGCATATTCTTTTAATGCATCAAATTTCTGTTTTCCCAATTTATTTCTATATATTTTGATGATCGTTTCCCATGGAATGCCCATGAAATTAGCACTTCCGTAAAGCATTATGCCAATAGGGTAGTATTTGGATAAAGCAAAAAGTTTATTTGCTGAATTATAAACTTTCTTATCTCCTATCTGCTCCCCTATATGCTCGATTGTGACTGCGCTGTCGGTTGCAAGCGCAACTGCCGTTTTATTCATAATTGCAATTTCCGCGGTCATGTTCACCCTCGATGTTCAATAAGGATTTATAGTTTCCGCCAACTCAAACGCAATTCAAGTTTTTGTGACAATCTTGCATCGTATGCACCCTGCCCATGCACAGACAACCCAATACTCGGGCTAAACCGCCTCCATAACCTCTGCCAGAAACTCACCCATCTTCTTCTCGCTCAGATTCGGAAGCGACAGATTGGCGTTCGGCTGGTGCCCGCGAGTGAGTGAGATCGTCTTGATGTGTGGCGCAAAGTGCTTGAGCGTCGAGAGCATCTGGGCTTCCATGTAATACAGAACATCCACAAAGATCGCGAGATCGTGCTGTCCTTCCCCACGGATTCCTTTCCATTCCGGGCTTTTCAAGAGATTCGTGATCTCGATTACACCCAGCACCCGGTCAGGGTTAACTCCCTTCTCTATCATCACGCCTGCAACGTGTGCTGTTGCAACAACCGGAATCCCCTGCCCCTCTGCAAGGGCAAGAGCCCAGTCAAGATGCGTTAGCTCGCTTCCGACGATGAGAACCGGACGTTTCGCTCTCTTGATCGCGGCTGCAACGGTTGCAGGGGTTCCAACCTTGCCGAGGTGCGGACCTGGCACATTGGCGCACTGGTATGCTCTTGTCATACATCCACCTCCAATCCAAGACGGCTTGGCTCTGTAACAAGTCTCCTCGGAGCCCATCCGACTTCCTTCAGATACTCCATGATCTCAGCCTTCATCGTTATTGGGATGTCGGTCTCCTTCCGGACGAAGAGATGCAGATCAGGTGGGAGCGTACCCATGTATTTCTTGTACAGATCCACGTAGTTTGAGAGTTTGATCTGTCTGCCTCTTGCATTGTCGCTTGGTCTGATGCAGAACTTTGCAACCGCAACCATCGCCTCCTGCATCGTCTCTGCAGGATACATCAGGTGTTCCGGAGCAGGTTCTCCTTCCACGACTTCTCCTGCCCTTTTATCGTAGATTTTCCACTCGCTCAGCTCCTTGTTGCTGATATACGCCCGTCTGTACTTTGATCCGTGCGGACCAACGATTACTGGAATCCCCCACCGGTTGGTGCCTGTTCCGATGGATGCTGCCTTCTGGCTCATCGCGCCCCATGCAACACCGCACGCTCCGACCTTGTTTAAGATGTAGTCAGCGATCTCCTCGAAGTTTCCTCGCAGCGGGAGGCGTGCGAATATTGCTGCGATCTTGATCGCTGCGCCGACGACGTGAGAGTTTGCAACGCATGAGCCGATGTTAACAACTCCGCCTGCAGAGAAGGAGCCCGGATACTTCTCATACAGTGTCTTGCCATCTTCGCCGCGATACATCGCTATCGCCATCGCTGAGCAGCCCGTTGCAACCACGATGTACTTGCGGCGCGCAAACTCCTCAGCGATCTTTGCAACCTCAACCTCGCCATTCGGAAAGTTGCTGCACCCAACCAGTGCAACGACTCCTGGAATCTCTCCAAGCACGATCGGAGCACCCACCTCCCGTATCTCGGTGTCGAGCACAGGCCCTCTTCCAGCCCGCATCGTGTAGGTCTCACCGAATGCGATCTCCTGTGCAGACCGAAGAATCATGCTTACGATCGGAAGGTCCTTCTTGCACTCTGACTCGCACCGTCCGCAGCTCATGCATGGACTGAAGAGGTTGGATAGTTTGGAGAGATCGCCCTTCTTTGCAGCGATCATCGCCGCACGGACCGGAAGACTGTTCGGGCATGCTCTGTCACACCATTCGCACTCGATACAGTCCTGCGCAAGTTCTGTTACCTCCTCAATCTCCGGAAGATGCATCATGCCGTCTCTCTTTGGTTTTATCTTAAGAGCCACCTCTGTTATCACTTCAGCAGCCTTTAACGGGTCTGATATCAGAACACCTGGCGCGCCACCCACGAGATCTGATACGACCTCGCTGGAATCGCAATCGGTTACATCAGGAAGGTTGTAGCATATTTTGTCAGTCGTGAGAATCAATGGCGCGCCTGTCTTCTGCGCCTCCTCCAGAAGATCGGTTCGGACGCACTGCTCATCTAAAACGATCACATCAGCGATCCCTGAGCGCACAAAGAAGTTTTGCATCGATAGCGGTCCCACAACCTTCGCTGATGCACGGTACCTGCTCGTCTCGATTGCTGTGCAGCAGATTCCGCAGACCTCCATCTTGTCAGAAAGGTTATGTTCCTCCATGTAATCGATCGTTGCGACACTGACTGCAGGATAATGTCCGATAAAAAGAACCACTGGCTTTGTCCGGTCGACCGATCCGAATCCGAAATCAACAAGAGCAGTATCAGGGTCGCCCCTTGGAAAATCAAATCCTGCGATCTGCGCAATATCAGCGACCTCCTTTGCAAGGTTGTCGATCATCGAGATATGCAGTGCCTTTGACTCGAAGTCTATGTACGAGCCTTCCTGACCGGTGTGCGAAGATGAGAGCGCATGTACGAGTTGCTGGTTTACATATTCAAGCACATCTTCGAGGTCGCCAAGCGTCTTAGGTCTGGTGCCAACGACGGTTCTGATGATCGGAGCCTCGACATCGATGTAAGGTCCCATATCGATCGGGTGATCCCTGCCGTGCCATCTGATCAGTTCATGCAGTACATGATTCGCGTGCCCGGCATGTGCTGCTGTCCCTATGCAACATGCGATCAGAACCATTCTTGCCTGCTGCGCTTCGATACCGATCCCGCACGCGCCCTTGCGCCCTTCTGTGAGATCGCACTTTCCGTACGTACAGAGACAGCACATATCACAGATCGGTGCGTAAAACGGAGGAAAATCCTTGAGCAGGCGGTGATCCCATCTCCGAAGCGAGAGAATTCCTGGTTTTGGAGTGGGACCCATCGGTTCCCATTCTTCTTCGGCGAGTTCCTCCTTGGTGGTGATCTTTCCAATGTTGATCACAACATTCTCCATGCCATCGATTATGAAGCGTCCGTCTTTGATCATGATTCTGGTCCTCGTTGGAGTTCTGTAATTGGGGGTGGTTCGTGAAATATATATGTTTGTGTGCCTGATGTGCAAAAGGTTTAAGTGAAATCCATAGAAACTGATTGGTTCAGGATGCTATGTTTCATTGTCCGGATAGTGTAGAGGCCTAGCATGGAGCCCTGTCGAGGCTCCGCCCCGGGTTCGAATCCCGGTCCGGGCGTTTTAAGCATTCAAACTACGGGTTCGTGAACACCCGGT
>PIXW01000153.1 GCA_003601535.1 ANME-2 cluster archaeon | reverse complement strand
GTAGTGTACAGGACAAAAGAAGAGGGAGAAGAATTTGAGATGGATGTAGAGAAATCGTTATTGTTGGTAGAGGGCTGGCATTCAGAGATTGTGGTTACGACCTCGTTCATCGCACCGAACAGCGAAGGACCGGAGAGAGATCTTCTGTCCAAGTCAACTGTTGATGTACACGACATCATCGACAGGGCGGCGACGCTTAATGGAACAGGATCGGCGGCACCAACACTGATGGAAGGCGATGTCACATCATTAAATGATTGTGTCTCCATCACGGATGCTATGTTCATCGCACAGAACGTTACAGGTGCCAGAATGCTCAGTGCAGACCAGATGACATGTGCAGATACAGATGATGATGGCGATGTCGACATCACGGATGCAATGCATATCGCACAGTACGTGGTTGACCCAGATGGATCGCTAGGTATACTGTTCAAGCCGCTGTGGCAGTCACCTGCAGACGATGACATGTTGCCACCAGTCAAGTGTTAGGTGAGGTCTAATAAGATATCATAAAGAGTTAATGTGGTGTTTTTCACCACATTCTCTTAATTTATCGGAGGAATAAACCATGAATATAAGAAGTATTTCGGGACGGTCAGTTGCAATGGTTTTGCTGATACTGGCAATGGCTGCACTCAGCCTGCCGGCAGCAGCAACGAACGCACAGGTTTCGATTGCTGATGACGTATCAGCGGCTCATGGAGCCAAAACGACCACACCAATCTCAATAACGTCGTTGACCGAACAACTCGGTGCCGCAACAATCGTTCTTGCGTATGATGCGGATGTTGAGGTTGTCAGTGTAACTCCAGGCACGATGGGCGACTTTGCTGCGGCTCCCGCTATCGACAACCCAAACCACAAGACAACGATCACGTGGTTTAAGGCTACTGGCGTAACCGGTGATCAGACCTTTGCGCAGGTTGAACTGAAGGCTCTTGGAGCTGCTGGTGAAACAAGCACATTGGACATACAGATCACCACGTTCGACAGCACAGGTGGCGCCGCAATAGGCGTGGACGATGATGATGGACTGTTTACAATTACAGCCCCGGACACGCACACGTACTACGCTGATGACGACAACGATGGCTACGGCGATCCGGACGATTCAGTAGTGGCGAGTTCCGCACCAGCAGGCTACGTCGAAGACAACACGGACTGCGATGACACCAATGCGGATGTCCATCCGGGAGCAACCGAGGTCTGCAACGGCATCGATGACGACTGCGATACATTGGTCGATGATGCTGATCCGGACTGTGTTGGACTAACCACGTACTACCGTGATGCTGACGGAGATGGCTACGGCGATCCGAACGATTCAGTGGACGCATGTACCGCACCAGCAGGCTATGTTGACGACAATACGGACTGCGATGACACCAATGCGGCTGTCCATCCTGGAGCAGCCGAGGTCTGCAACGGCATCGATGACAACTGTGATGGAGCGGTCGATGAAGGCGTGACGACCACGTACTACGCTGATGCTGACGGAGATGGCTACGGCGATCCGGACGATTCAGTGGACGCATGTGCCGCACCAGCGGGCTACGTTGACAACAGCGACGACTGCGATGACACCAATGCGGCTGTCCATCCTGGAGCAACCGAGGTCTGCAACGGCATCGATGACAACTGTGATGGAGAGATCGATGAAGGATTCGCCAAGAACACGTACTACGGCGACGCTGATGGAGATGGCTATGGCGATCCGGCAAACACCACAGAAGCATGTGCCGCACCAGCAGGCTATGTTGACGACAATACGGACTGTGATGACACCAATGCGGCGGTCAATCCGGGAGCAGCCGAAGTACCAGACGACGGCATCGATAACAACTGCAACGGAGTGATCGATGAAGACTTCTGCCTCAATCTCAATGCAGGCTGGAACTTTGTCTCGATACCGAAGATGGTCAATGGCTCGAACGACGCTGAAACGGTCTTCGACATCGGTGACTACGATCTATGCGAATATTATGACGTACATGAAGGAAGGTGGCTGGACTTAGATGAGATAACTGTCGAGCCGACTCGTGGATACCTGGTGTCCAAGAATAATCCGGAGATGCTCTGTCTGGACTTTAGCGATAGTCCACTGTTCCCGTCAGCACAGACAGTCTATGCAGGGGACTTTAACATGATCGGTTTCCCAAGTATGGATGGAATGTCGGTCAGTGACTTCAAAACAGCGACAGGACTTGAGTTCTCGATGATAATGCAGTGGGACAGCGGATATTATTCGACCGGGTACATGACCACAGGTCGGGGCTACCTTATCTGGCCAACTGCAAACGGATCAATGCCGGGAATGATCTGAGAACTATAGATAGGATAAAGGAAGGACGAAAACTCCTTTCTTTATTTTTTAATTTCAAATTTATCGATATTACAAAAATGGTTGGATAATCAGGCGGTAAATATGAAAACAAGTATGAGCAAGACATGGTCGATCAGGATGTTAATTCTTTTCTCGATCATTATATTATGTGGGGCGGCATCACTAACATCAGCGCTGAGCCCGCCGAACAGGTTCTCAGGTGATGTGACGCTTAATGGTGCGCCCGCTCCAGTCGGAACCGTCATCGAGGCGTACATCGACGGAGAGTTTAGAGGAACTACTACGGTTGAAGTAGCAGGTGTGTATAAACGCCTGCCTGTCAATGGCGACTCTCCGGATGACGGTAAGCCGATAACATTCACAGTAAACGGACTCACTGCGGATCAGACTGGTACGACATGGATGGCAATGGTCGATCATGTGCGCCCGCTTGATCTTACAGCATCGGATACGTCAGCAGGAGATATTACTCCACCGGCGATAACAATCACTTCGCCATCATCAGGCGATACCTTCATGACCGCGACTATAACGGTCAGCGGGACAGCATCGGATGACGAAGGTGTCGGAAAGGTTGAGGTCAGAGTTGGATCCGGAGATTGGGTGACTGCAACAGGGACCACATCATGGAGTGCAACCGTAACCCTGGATATGGGCCCAAACACGATCCATGCGAGGGCGAACGATGCCTCTGGAAACTCTGGAGAGGTATACACGGACAACGTGAGTTATGTAGTGGAAGGCTCTGAAGACACCACCCCTCCGAGCGTATCAATCACTTCGCCATCACCTGGCGATGCATTCGAGACCGCAAGCACAACAGTCAGCGGGACAGCATCGGATGATGAAGGTGTCGGAAAGGTTGAGGTCAGGGTTGGATCCGGAGATTGGGTGACTGCAACAGGGACTACATCATGGAGTGCAACCGTAACCATGAGGAAGGGACTGAATACGATCGATGTTAGAGCAGTCGATACCACTGGAAACCCCAGTGAAACAATGTCGGTAATAGTAGCTTACAACCCACCAGGTACCACAAGTAGCGGAAGTACCGGAGAGTTCGCAGCAGCACCGGGAACGACGCCAGCAACCGGAGAAGTCACGCAACCGATATCAGGAGAAACTGTAACACCTGCCACACCGACGACGCCAGCAACATCTGCAACGCCTGCAGCAACTTCGGCGAAGGGATCAGGTGCAGAACCGGAAGAGAAGAATGGAACGGTTCCAGGATTTGAAGCGATGTTTGCAATCACCGGATTGCTTGCAGTTGTATATCTGATCAGGAGGATGCGATGAATCACCGGATTCTGAAAAATTTTAAGTTTACCTGTCAAATGTGATTAACCATTTGAATAAACAACACAGGAGGTACTATAATATGAATAATATGAAGAAGATGGGATCGGTAAGGATGGCAATCCTTCTATCGATCCTTCTGGCGCTGTCCGGAATGGCAGCGATAGCGTCGGCAGACATAATATGCCCACCGAACAGGTTCTCAGGGAATGTGACGCTCAATGGTGTGCCCGCTCCAGTCGGAACTGTCATCGAGGCGTATATCGACGGAGACTTTAGAGGAACTACTACGGTTGAAGTAGCAGGTGTGTATAAACGCCTGCCTGTCAATGGCGACTCTCCGGATGACGGTAAGACGATAACATTCACAGTATGCGGACTCACTGCGGATCAGACTGATACGACATGGGTTGCGATGATCGATCATGTACGGATGCTTAATCTCTCAGCGGAAGACGCCGAAGCTCCGGTGGTCACGAATCCGGACGCGAACCCACCATCGATAGTGGCAGATGGGGCTCAGTTATCGCAGCTGAATGTGACGGTCAAGGATAACTGCGCTGTCGGCATCGTCACTGTGAACCTGTCCGCAATCGGCGGATCTGATGCGCAGGTGATGGAATGCATCGGTGGCGATGTGTACTCCACGACCACGAATGCATCTGTGGGCACAGCGAACGGTACATACAATCTGCAGGTCAATGCGAACGATATCGCGGGCAACTACAATGACAGCGTTGACATTGTGCTGGAAATTGTGCCGGAGGTAGGGGC
>PIXW01000152.1 GCA_003601535.1 ANME-2 cluster archaeon | reverse complement strand
TGCCGATGACGAGAATATCAGAATCGAGGATCTGGTACGATACACAAGGTTTTTGGGGCTGCCGCTGACATAAGTGATAGTGATACCATGAAATCCATCAATGCTCACAATGCGATGCTTGCGTCGGTCGTCATGTTCAGTATACTGTTTCTGATCCTGATCATCGGAATGCTCATACCACTCTTTACAGGCGCGGTGTTCGGTGCCGAATGGTTCAATGACAGAACAGTGCTGCCCACGCTTATCATAGTGGCGCTTCTGGGCACATGTCTGCTGCTGCCGGAGTTCCCCCCATCGAGGATTGCTGGAATCATTATAGCGGTGATCGTTGCAACTGTGCTAAGTGTGATCGTATCGCCATCTGGCAGTCTTCCGATCGATGCAACACTACCGATACTGATGTTTGCCATGCTTGCGGTATTATACCGGGGGTATAGGAGCGTGATCAGACCGGAATCATTACGGATGAAACTCCGCAGCGTAAGCCCGCACATCATCCATCTAGGCATCGTGCTGATACTGATAGGCGTCTTTGTGAGCACGAACACAAGGATCGATGGGTCAGCGATCATACATGAAGGCGATACTGGCACATACAACGGGCAGCCATATTCTGTGAAGATCACAGGAATCTCAGATCGATACGAGGGTGCACCTTATGACGAATACCCGGGCTCATCATACCTGACTCAGATCGATTTTGAATTGTATTCAGGTAGCAGACCGATCGATCGCGATGAGGTTAAATACATCACAGATTTTAAATGGGGGCAATCATACACCACGAACTACGTGCATCGATCGCTCACAAAAGAGGTCTTTATCACACCGAAGATGGTCGAGGGCGATACAGTCAACCTGTACATGCGCACAGCGCCATGGATCACCGCCGTCTGGGGCGGGATCATCATAATGGCGATCGGGATCATTCTGCTTATGTACACGGTCAGAAAGCCGCGAGCACCACCGAAAGAGAAAGAGAATGTAGACAGGAAGTATGAAGACCTGCTGCAGAGGGAACTCGACCGTCTGAAGAAGAAATGAAAACGATCATCATCGGCAGCGGATTATCCGGACTCGCATCTGCGTACAGGATGCTTGAAAAGAATATTTCTGATGTAATTATTCTTGAAAAGGATCCGGAGCCCGGAGGAATGGCTGCGAGTTACCACAACGATCACTATCACATCGAGAAGTACTACCATCACATCTTTGAGGGAGATTCCGAACTGATCAATCTTATAACGGATATGGGTCTTGGTGCGGATCTGCAGTGGCTCAAAGGAACCACAGGATATCATATCGATGGAAAGGCATATCCGATGAACACACCGGTCGAACTGCTGCGATCACCGCTCTCGATTCGTGATCTGATACAACTTGCGCGAATCGTTCTTGTAATCAAACGGATGAAGGATGCATCCGGATTTGACGGTATAACCGCGAAGGACTGGATCCTGAATAATGCAGGAACGTCTCTCTATGAACGGTTCTTTGAGCCTCTTCTGCGGAGCAAGTTCGGAGATAATCATGATAAGGTATCTGCTGCATGGTTGTTCGGGCGCATCAGGATCAGATCGAATCGATCGCTCAGTGGTGAGAGACTCGGGTACCTGCGAGGAGGGTTTCACCGTCTCATCGAACGGCTGACAGAAGAAATTGTGGAGAAAGGTGGAGAGATCAGGACTGGCTGCAAGGTATCAGAGATCGTTCTTGACCATAACAGGGTTTGCGGTGTTACTGCGGATGAATATATGGGATGTGATGCAGTAATCTCAACGGTCTCGCCTCATGCACTTTCCGGAATGATCCCGGATACACCTGATATCTCATATCAGGGCACCGCATGTGCGCTGTTTGGCATGGACAGGTCATTGATGGATGTATACTGGTTGAATATAAAATCCGATGTACCTTTTGGCGCAGTAATCGAGCATACGAATCTTCTTCCAGTCTCGGATTACGGAGAACATCTGGTATATGTGACAGCGTACCTTCAGGACGAACACGATCCGAGATGGCAGTGCTCCGAGCATGAACTGATCGACTCGTATCTGAGCGGACTTGAGAGGTTATTTCCTGATTTTAATCGTGATTGTGTTCTATGGTGGAAGCTTGCACGGGATATCGACACTGCTCCTGTGTACCTGACAAATTACAAGAGGAATATTCCTCCCTACTCCACTGATATCGAGGGATTGTATCTTGCTGGAATGTTTTCCGAGACCAATTATCCTGAGCGAAGCATGAATGGCTCTGTTCTGGCTGGATTTGGGTGTGCAGAGGAGATTGGGAGAATGTTGCGTTAGAACCTAAGGTGTTTATCTGTTACAGTCAAGGAGATGGTTATACATCTATGATACACCTCAGACTTGAAATGAAGCAATCCTGAAAGGTTCTGAGTTATGCGGGCGCTCCTGGACATGTTATCGCTAAGCGGATGAGGGTACGGTTTTTGACCGAAGATGATACTTCGGATGGACCGGGATGGATTCTTTTTATGGAGATCATGGGCAAGGGCGGATGTGGGGTGACATAAACGGCGATGGCAAGCTCACATCCGCAGATGCACTCATGATCCTGCAGGCGGCAGCCGGCGCGATAGATTTATGAATCCCCTATCATAGAAATGTCTGCAATGAACGCTTATGAATTTCAGGCAGCAGTGACGCCAGACCGCAAACTAAGCATCCCTAACGCCTTATTTGAAAAACTTAAGCACACACAAACGGTTCGAGTGATTGTTTTAATCAATGAATCGGCAGACGAGAAGCGCGCATGGGTGCATCTGACTGCTGAACAATTCCTTGCCGGATACAGCGATGCCGATGCCATCTATGATCAGTTGGAATGAAAATGCAGAACTATCAGATTGGTGAGATTATCCTGCTTGCATTTCCTTACGTAGATCAACGGAACGTTAAGCGGCGTCCGGCACTCGTATTGTTGGATACCGGAAATGGTGACGTTGTGGTAGCACGGGTTACGAGCCAGCAGGTGCAAACTGAATACGATGTGAAACTGATCGAATGGAAACGAGATGGACTTCTGCTGCCATCGATTGTACGGTTGCACAAGTTAGCAACACTGCAAAAGACGCTGGTAGAGCGACAATTTGGCATCTTAACAACAAAAGACTTATCAAGAGTAAAAGCGAAGATTCGGCATATCTGTGCTTCTGTTTGATGTTTCTGAACCGTGTCAGGCGGCCTCAACTCCGACGGCATCTCCGCCGGCGCCGCGATGACTGCGTCAACTCGTAACCCTACCAAAGGCAGGATGTTTTTGATCAACCTTTTTCTGAAAAAAAGTTGGCGCTCATGATTCTGCAAGGCTGACCAGGTGGAGTGATAACACTCTAATAGATAAAGATTCGAATGATCATCATGATGTCCGGATTCCTTCCGCTCAT
>PIXW01000151.1 GCA_003601535.1 ANME-2 cluster archaeon | reverse complement strand
TGGAACATGTTATGAAAACGATCATTTAACATTGATGAAGATAACCTAATTGAAGCATTGATGGAGCATATCGATCGACAGGTGATGCAATGGAACTCGCAATAATTGGACGCGGTGATTTTACACTCGGATTCAAACTCGCAGGCATAAGAAAAACATACCAGGTCACTGATGCGACCATAGAACCAACGGTGCACAAGGTGCTCGAAGATCCCGATGTGGGAATACTGGTTATGCATAACGATGATATCCCGCTTCTCCCTCCAGCGCTGCAATCGGTGCTCGACGAATCGGTCGAGCCGACTGTGGTTAGGGTTGGAGGAAGCGAGACAGTTCAGCTGAGAGAAAAAATCAAAAGAGCAGTAGGTGTTGATCTTTGGAAATAAAAGGAACGATATACCGGATAGCAGGACCGGTCGTGACGGTCATCGATGTACCCACAAAGATGTATGATGTGGTCAAGGTCGGTAAGGAGGGGCTCATGGGCGAGGTGATCGGTATCGAGGGCAACAAATCGATCATCCAGGTGTATGAGGATACATCAGGTATCGCGCCTGGTGAGCCAGTCGAGAACACAGAGATGCCATTATCTGTTGAACTTGGACCAGGGCTTCTGGAGAGCATCTATGATGGTATCCAGCGCCCGCTTCCGGTCTTAAAGGATAAGATGGGCGATTTCATTGAGCGCGGCGTTGCTGCTCCGGGTCTGGATCGGGAGAAGAGATGGGAATTTACCCCGATCATCACAAAAGGCACTGAAGTTGCGGGCGGAGACATCATCGGAACGGTTCCTGAGGGACACATCGAACACAGGATCATGGTTCCTCCGAATGTGTCCGGGATCGTCGATGATATCAAGAAAGGATCGTTCACTGTGACCGATTGCGTGTGCACGCTCACAGATGGCACTGAGATAACACTCATGCAGAAGTGGCCTGTGCGTAAGTCAAGACCTGTCCGCAAGAAACTGATGCCTGATGTGCCGTTGATAACAGGACAGCGTATTCTCGATGGATTGTTCCCTGTTGCAAAAGGCGGTACTGCCGCGATTCCGGGACCTTTCGGGAGCGGAAAAACGGTCACCCAGCAGCAACTCGCAAAATGGAGCGACACCGAGATCGTGGTCTATATCGGATGCGGCGAGCGGGGTAACGAGATGGCTGATGTCTTAAACGAATTTCCGGAACTTGTTGACCCGAAGACAGGCAGCCCGCTGATGGAACGGACAGTATTGATCGCAAACACATCGAACATGCCTGTTGCAGCGAGAGAAGCCTCGGTGTACACCGGTATCACGATCGCCGAGTATTACCGGGATATGGGCTATGATGTCTCGCTGATGGCTGACTCGACATCGAGATGGGCAGAGGCGATGCGTGAGATATCATCCAGACTCGAGGAGATGCCAGGCGAGGAGGGCTACCCTGCATACCTTGCCGCACGATTATCAGAGTTCTATGAGCGCGCAGGGAGGGTTGAAACACTATCAGGCGCGACCGGGTCAGTTACTGTGATCGGTGCGGTATCCCCACCAGGCGGCGATTTCTCAGAACCAGTGACCCAGAACACACTCCGCATCGTGAAGGTATTCTGGGCTCTCGATTCAAAACTGTCACAGCGCAGACATTTTCCATCGATCAACTGGCTCGAGAGTTACAGCCTGTACACCACCGTACTTGCGGACTGGTACAACGAGAATGTGTCTACTGAATGGCCGCTCCTGCGCAACGAGGCGATGGAGATCCTCCAGAAGGAGTCTGAATTACAGGAGATCGTGCAGCTCGTTGGTTCGGATGCGCTTCCTGACGATCAGCAACTGACGCTCGAGGTCGCACGCATGATCCGGGAGTATTTCCTGCAGCAGAATGCGTACCATCCGGTTGATACATTCTGTAAAATGGATAAGCAGTATCGAATGATGAAAGCGATTATGAAGTACTCTGATCTTGCAAACACCGCTCTTGAGAGTGGAATCCCCCTTGAGGATATCATCTCGGTAAAATCGAAGGATGAGCTTGCAAAGGTCAAGTTTGAGGCAGAGTTCGACAAGAGAATGGATGATATTCTATCAACGATGGATAAGGAGTTTGAGGAGATGCGGGGGCGGTCGAAATGAAAGAATACAAAACGATAAATGAGATATCAGGACCGCTGATCTTTGTGGAGAAGACAGAACCGGTTGGATTCAACGAACTCGTTTATATCAAACTGCAGGACGGTACCACAAAGCGTGGACAGGTTCTTGATACATCGAGGGATGTCGTTGTGGTTCAGGTCTTCGAGGGCACAGGCGGATTGAACAGGGAATGCGGTGTCAGATTCACAGGCGAAACGATCAAACTTCCTGTATCGATCGATCTGCTCGGGAGAATTCTCTCAGGATCAGGGGATCCGCTCGATGGCGGTCCGAGAATCGTTCCTGAGGATAGGCTTGATATCACTGGCGCTGCCATGAACCCGTATGCAAGAGAGCCGCCTGCAGAATTCATCCAGACAGGCATCTCAACGATCGATGGAATGAACACGCTTGTAAGAGGGCAGAAACTTCCGATCTTCTCTGGTTCAGGACTTCCTCATAACGATATCGCTCTTCAGATCGCAAGACAGGCGAAGGTGCTCGGAAGTGAGGAAGCATTTGCCGTGGTATTCGCAGGAATGGGCATCACGAATGAGGAGGCACAGACATTCATGCAGGATTTCGAGCGAACTGGCGCTCTTGAGCGTGCTGTTGTGTTCCTGAATCTTGCAGACGATCCTGCTGTCGAGCGGCTGATCACACCGAGACTCGCGCTTACCGCGGCAGAGTATCTCGCTTACGAGCATGATATGCATGTACTTGTGGTGCTCACCGACATGACAAACTACGCTGAGGCGCTCAGGCAGATGGGCGCTGCAAGAGAGGAGGTTCCAGGGCGGCGTGGCTATCCAGGATACATGTACACAGATCTCTCGATGATCTACGAGCGTGCTGGTGTGATCAAGGGAAGAAAAGGCTCTGTTACGCAGTTTCCCATTCTCTCGATGCCAGGCGATGATATCACCCACCCAATACCTGACTTAAGCGGATATATCACAGAAGGGCAGATCGTTGTCTCAAGAGAACTGCATCGAAAGGGAATATATCCGCCGATCAATGTGCTGCCATCGCTTTCAAGACTGATGAACTCAGGAATAGGCGCGGGCAGGACAAGGGAGGATCACAAGGCAGTATCTGATCAGATGTATGCTGCTTATGCTGAAGGAAACGATCTCAGAGGACTGGTTGCGATCGTCGGAAAGGACGCACTCTCTGAGCGTGACCGGAAGTTTTTGGAGTTTGCTGACATGTTTGAGGATCAGTTCGTGCGGCAGAGAAGGGATGAGGATCGCTCGATCGAGACGACGCTTGAGATCGGATGGAATCTGCTTGCCGAACTGCCTGAGGCTCAGCTGACACGGATCGA
>PIXW01000150.1 GCA_003601535.1 ANME-2 cluster archaeon | reverse complement strand
GGAATCTGTGATATTGAGATTGCGGACAGGATAGAAACCGATGTTGTAGATTGCAAGTTCCACGATGCTCCACTCACTCACGTTATAAATCAGTGCCTCTGGCATACATGCGACCACCTCGCGCAGACTGTACAGATTCGATCTCACGAGATTGCACGGGCTCATATTGATCTCGTCATAACAGACCGATTTTACCACCCGGATCTCAGGGTCGGTGCAGGTGAGAGTCAGGGAATTGTTTGCCTCATGCTGCCCGTCCTTGATGTCAACCCCCTCGGCATAAGCCGAAATATTGTAGTTGATCTCGTAAGGCGAAGTTACTTCATCCCATGCTGGCGCGATAACCGTGAAATTGATAGATTCGGTATCGCCCTTCTCCATGCACCCGAAATTCTTGTATATGGTCTGATCATGGAACTCTAAGCCATTGTATCCCTTCAATTCCAGTTTTCCGATGTCTACTCGTAGTTTGACATTCTCTATCCATGCCTCTCCTGTATTCCTGACATCGATCGTGATCGTCTTCTCCTTTTCCGGAAGATACTGGTCAGCGGATACGTGAATCTCACCGAAATCATCGGATGTCGCATCGATATCGATATCAAGTTCAGGTCTTCCTCTGCGATAAAATGCAAGGTGCGCTGATGGAGTTTTATCTGAGTCTACGGTTATGCCGGTCAGTTCTACCTTTATCTCAGAATCCCAGTCGAAATAACGATCATCTTCCAGCAGATTGAGGTACAGGACCTCGCTTCTCACCTCACCCTTATTTTCGATCGATATGGCTGATGCGTTCAGACTGGAATCGAAATCGTCAGCCCGCAGGGTGTAAACTTCGTCATTTGTCTCAAGTGCATAAGTCCTGCCCCATGCGATGCTTGCGCTGCCAGAACCTACCCACTCCACATCGGTGTCGAGATCGTCGTTACGGCATTCATTCGCGGCGGCGAGTGCTGGTGTCAGCAGCAGGAGAAGCAGGATTGGGAGAATTGATTTCATTATCATTGTATGGCAGGAGATCACATTCATTCTGATTTTCATACCTCCTTTGGCTGGTGATCGATCACCATGATACACGCGTGGGCTGATATGCTATATAAAATTTGCACATATAATGTATTTAGAAGTGATTTACCTATAGTTAACACCGGAAGCTATATAGATTTGATCACAGCATCATGCTCACTCTTCAGGGACTTCCAGCAGCCACTTCCAGAGCGGCATGGACACGATCCATAAATTTGTCACTACCAATGAATATTTGGTTGAAACATTTTCATTGCCAATGAACAGTAGTACCCATCACTCACGCCCGCACCCGGCTCCGGTACACGACATACACCGCCAGAAGATACGCAAATAGCGCAACAAAGACAAACGGCATGACCGAATCGAATATACCGGATGGCGCATACCAGCAGACCGAACAGAACGTATACAGCGCCAGTATCGTTGCAACCAGCATACTGATGATCGTTTTCATGATTTAAACTCTCACTTTGGTTCTTGATAAACCTTGCACATAGGAACTATATAGAGGATCATACATGCCTGATTACCTCGTACCCAAAGACTGCGATCGTGACCATAACAGAGATCAGAGAGAGCGCAAGCACCGCATTCGAGTAGTATGGATTCAGAACATACCACGACAGCCCGCCAAGAACATGCGTGATACTCATCAAGAGGATGATGTAGACCCCGATGTGGTATATCTCTGAATCCATAAGATATTTTAGCACGGTATAGCCGGCAGCATAGTAAAAGAATACCGTAAACACGAGATACGGGAGCACAACACCGTGTTCGACCGCATAAACGAGTGTCGGGCTGTATTCATACTCAAGAATCACCTCGATTCCGCCAGCAAGGTAGAATGTGAGCGCATAATCGATCGTAACCGCAAGAGAGAGGATGAGCGGGATCACCCTATAGTTGCGATAGATCGATTGCAAGTTCTGCGATATTTGCTGCATAATCCCCGATCCTGCTGAGACTGTCAAAGACCAGCGAGGAAGTGGCTGAGGTGGCAGAAATCGTATTTGATAACCGTTCCTTTGCCATATCATTCTCTGCCAGAACCTCATTTGCAAGAGACGCATCCGATTTTCGAAGTGATTCAATGCTTGCAGCAACGAGATTCTGCGAAACCTTAACAGATTCTCTGATGCTGAGTGTAGCATCAGGAATACCAGTGTGGCTAAACGCATCAGCGATCTTGACCGCATGATCCCCGATCCGCTCGATGTTTCCTGCTGCCAGCCGGTAATAGAACGACTCAATGAGGCTTAATTCATCCGCCCCCGATGTCCTGCCCAGATTCAACCGATTGATGAACTGCTTTGAGACCAGCAGATGCATCCGATCAACCTCATCATCCCTTGAGATGACTTCTCTCAAGCTTTCATCATCCCCTGTCTTCAAATAATTGATCACGCCATCAAGCATCAGAAATACAAGCGATGACATCCGTTTAAGCCCGGTTCCTATCGTAAATTCCCCAACATCAAGGAGATCCTGGATCACGATCCTCGTATCAATTTCTTCGACCACCTCGATCCCGATCAGATTCTGGCTTATGCTTTTTATCTTCTTCTTCATCTCCTTCGAGATGTGATCAGCACGAAACTCGATGGACTGGTATCCCATCACATACGCACCCATAATGTCCCGCATGATCGCATCCGCACTCTTATCCTCAAGTTCCAATCGCTTCGCGGGAGGGTCGGGTTCGTATGCTGGCGGTGTGATCACCAGTGACCCATCATCCCGATAGGAGACCCTGACCAGTGATCCGGCAACCAATCCCGAATCGAGAGCCCATCTCTTCGGTAGCGTTACGATGTATGTCGACTTTCCGGTCACCTGAACCTTTCTTGTCTCCATTTTATCCCTCTATCCAAACCTGCCTGTGATATAATCCTCTGTACTCTTCTTCTCCGGCTTTTCAAAGATCTGCTTCGTCTTCCCGAACTCGATCATCTCGCCGAGCAGGAAGAACGATGTGTAATCAGATACTCTCGCAGCCTGCTCTCATGTTGTGTGTCACGGTGACGATTGCGTATTCGCGTTTCAACTCACCGATCAGGTCCTCGATTCTGGCAGTCGAGATAGGATCAAGCGCGCTACACGGCTCATCAAAGAGTATCACTTCAGGCTTTACTGCAAGCGTTCGTGCAATGCAGAGCCGCTGCTGCTGCCCGCCGCTCAGATCGAGTGCGGATCTGTCCAGTATGCCGCTCACCTCATCCCAGAGCGCAGCAGCCCTGAGACTCGCCTCGACTGTGCCGTCCAGTTCATCTCCACCACATATACCGTGAACGCGTGGTCCGTAGGCGATGTTGTCATAGATCGACATCGGAAATGGATTTGGCTTCTGAAAGACCATCCCGATGCTCTTACGCAGCGCTACCACATCCACATCACGGACGTAGATGTTCCTGCCGCCAATGATCAGTTCGCCAGTGACACGACAGTCCTTTATCAGGTCATTCATCCGGTTGATGCATCTGATGAATGTGGATTTGCCGCATCCTGATGGACCGATCACGGCGGTGACTTTGTTCTCTGGTATTGCAATCGTTACGTCCTTTAATGCCTGTGCATCACCGTACCAGAGGTTTAAGTCACGGCTTTCGATTTTGGTATCTTCTTTTGTCATTCATTTCAGCATCGAATCAACAACCAGTTCCTGCTCTCCCGTGGAAAGCACACGGTAGATCCGAAGAGCGATGCGGCGATCATTGCTATCACAATTGCCACAGCCATGCATGGCGGAAACTTTTGTGTTATGGGTGGTTTTTCCATTGATATATCACCACGATGATTTACACAACTGGGATATATAGTTTATCCCAATAAATATATAGGCTTTACGTACTGAACATAGTTGATCTGTATAATATATATTCTATGGTTGATCAAGGATTACGGATGAGTTACACGTCGATCTGATTCGTTGGTTATCAGGCAGAGGGGACGCTTGGGCAGCGTATTCAGAAAGGAAGGAGAGAGATTCCGATAACAAGAAGGGGCACGTCCGAGATGATCAGGATCAACCTTGAGGTGTGCACCGTGGAT
>PIXW01000149.1 GCA_003601535.1 ANME-2 cluster archaeon | reverse complement strand
TGTGAACGATTGGTTGTTGTATGAGAATGCGACATCGACACCTGTCTCTGGTTGCCCGGTCTCGTTGTTCCAGACGATTACAAATATGTCGTAGGGCTGGAATCCTGCTGATGCTATTCCGCATAAGATGAGCAGAGCGATTATTATGTGCTTCATGGTGTCCACTCTCCCGTGTTGTTTGCATAGATTATCAGTCCTTCGTTTGGACTAACACTGTAGCTTCCAGTTGATGTATACGATTGCGAGGAATTGTTGAATGTGTAGAGTGACCACACATTAAGCCCATCAGCATCCATCGATGTTTTTGTGTCTGTGAGGGTC
Organism: ANME-2 cluster archaeon; assembly: GCA_003601535.1. GTDB lineage: Archaea > Halobacteriota > Methanosarcinia > Methanosarcinales > Methanogasteraceae > Methanogaster_B. The sequence goes on along the minus strand of PIXW01000149.1, from coordinate 8,931 downwards.
ATACTCGTTGATCCCGGAAGGTATCCGTAGAACCAACATGCGTTCGGAACTGTGGTGCCCCCACTGTGTGGTGTTGCCGTAATCGTTGTTGCAGCATCAAAGAATCCAAACACAGAACAGTTTTTAGGAATCGTGTTTCCAGCATTATATGAGTAACCCACACGATATGCTTCCCAGAGCCCGGACGTGCTGTTATAGTACGAATAACAGACATCGTTGCTCTCGTTATCTGCTATTTGTGAAAACGTTCTGTCAGATGTCCAGTTATTGAAGCAGACGTATTCGTTTGCCCCGGTGTAGATGTAGTTGTACGGACACGAGCTGTTGATATAATAAATTCCAACAGGTAGTAGCGTTGATGAGTTGAACCACAGTTCTTCGTCATCGGTTGATGCTGTCTGGTTGAGTATCTCGGTTCCGTTGTCGAAATTGAAATAATACGTACATCCAGCGGTTGTGTTTGAGTATGACACGTTCCAGTGCGTCACATTCGAGCCTATCCGGGTCACATTCCACCGGATCAGACAAGATAGGTTCGTGTTGTCTTCTGATAAGATGATCGTGTCGATGCTGTCTGCTCCCACCTCGAAGAGCCATGTCTGGCTGTCCGTGCCGTTCGTGTTGTTGACCACCGCAGTGAAGTTCCAGTATCCACCTTTCAGCGATGTGTTGGTGTAGCTATGCTCAGTCGCAGAACTGTTGTACTGTACATGCGAACCGTTGATGTACCATGTGCAATTTGTGGTCTGGTCGGTAGTTACGTTGAATTTTTGTGTGTCACTAACTTCTGGCCATATCGTCACGGTCGGGTAGTATGAGGTAATCGATGGTGCTCCCGTGGCTGATTGCGAGATTGTATAATCATCAGGTATCAGATCGATCTCAAACGTAGCATTGCCAGCAGAGTCAGTTGTAAATGTGCCGACAGTTGTTGCATTTTTAACATCATAACTTGTCGATGCAGACATTCCTGCTACCGTAAAATTGTCGAGATTGTCACCAGATAATGTAAAGCTCGTGCTGCCTGCAGGATTTATGTCCGTTGTGAATTGCCAGTATGTTAGGTTTGTACTGTTTGCTATCCAATTCGTTGCATCTCCTGTTATCACTGAACGATTCACCGATAGCGTGCCGTCAGATTCGACTCTGTGGAAATAATTTTCTGTTGAATTACGATGTAACGATGTGACTGTGTTCTCTATATTCAGTCCGCCGTCTGTTATTGTCCAGTTGTATGTTCCAATCAGCGTATGATTTCTGGAATACTCTCCAACAAGAGAATACTTGGAGCCTCCGCCGTGAAATGGAACGGTGGTTTGCAACGATTGTGGTGCCCAATTGTTCAAAAGGGAATCATAACTTGTTGTATTCAATGTTACGCCATAAAACATACCCGTTGCATCTGTCAATAAACTTACATTCCATCCAGATGTATTCAACGAGGTTAATCCAGAACAACCATAAAATGCTTTATAAAATGATGTCACGCTACTGGTATCCCATCCAGATGTATCTAGTGAAATTAATCCAGAACAACCACGAAATCCACAATAAAATGATGTCACACTACTTGTATCCCATCCAGACGTGTCTAATGAAGTTAGTCCGGAACAACCGAAAAATGTATAACCGAATGATGTCACACTACTTGTATCCCATCCAGACGTGTCTAATGAAGTTAGTCCGGAACAACCGAAAAATGCGTAATAAAATGATGTTACACTACTAGTATTCCATCCAGATGTGTCTAACGAAGTTAATCCAGAACAGCCATAAAATGCTCTATAAAATGATGTTGTGCCTGTTAAATCTAATGTATCTGTAGCAGACACATCCAAATTACTGCATCCATAAAAATAGCCATTACTGTTTCCGACATTCAAATCACCCCATTGCGATATGTCTATAAGTTTTAGTTTGTCTCCACCATTGTTGAAACGGAATCCAGTGATTGTTCCATTGATTGTAATGTTGTATTCTCCAGAACTTGAATAATTATGCGTTGCATTTGCCTGATCCCATGCAGTGATGTGATCATCATTTCCGTCACCCCACCACACTGTAAAATTATATGTTCCAGAGGATTCCAAAGGCAATTTTACTTCGGTTGCGTTACTTGAACCTGTACTCACCAACGTAGTGTTCCACGTAGACGTGAAATTCGTTGCTGAAACTGAACTTATGTTCAGACATAAAAGTAATGATATCAATGCTAAATATACTATTTTTCTCATGTTGTTTTCACCATTATTTTAAACGATGTTATTTCGTTGTCATTTCGATCAGGCGTTCTGCTAAATGTTAAATTGTTTTCGATTGCAGATGAAGTCATTATTATCGGGTGTGTTAAATTTATATACGACGATCTTAACCCATATCTTCGCTCGAATTTAAAATCATGTGGTGCCGAGAATTCGCCAGAATAATTCCAAGTGAGTGTTTTGTCTGTGCCAATCGTTTTTGTATCAACTAATATATCATCCTTATATATTTCACATGATGAATATTCGTTTTGCATAGTAATATTCATCCATGTTGGGTTATTTGATTGCGAACTATTAACATTTAACGTATATGTGTCAGATGCTTCGTCCCATGTGTTTACCGCGACGTCTTTTAGGTACGCATAAGTGGGGCGGAGGGTGATGTTATACTGGTTGGTAACAACAATATTCCCCGAACTTGCCCCGGATTTTCCATAGCAACTGGAATTGGTTGGATAGTACCTTATTGGAGTAGATGACTCAAGAGACCCACCAAACGTCGCGGTAAATACGCTGTTATCGGGAAATTCAACCCTTGCCGACGAATTTCCTGAACCAATTATTATGCCTCGGTGTGTGCCCAATGGGGTTTTAACAATCCCGTCTGCACCATAAGCAAAACAGTATACTTTGTCACCATAATTACCTGATGTATCGTCAGCATAATTTCCATCAAATACCGCACCGTCACACCCATTACCATCTACACGAATACAGTAGTCCGAGCAGTTATAAAACTCGTTGTGGTTGGCAGTGAAATTGGATGATATTGTTCCAGATAATATCACAACTTCGCTGGTATAATCATGGAACGAATTGTTGTAGACACTGGAATTGGTAGCACGATTAAAGTTTATTGGAATTACGGATGGGCTGTCATTTCCATAAAAACCGCAATCATGTACCATTATATGATTCATGAAATCCGGATCGTCATGACTATATAGTATTCCATGCCAATTGCTGTAAAAAGTGCAACCGTCTATCTCAACATGATCAAGGTTTCCGAAGAAGTCAATTGCACCATGCACTGCGTTTCTATAGATTGTGCAGTTCCGAACCGTGATATATGTGGCTGGAATGCCATTACCATTCGGCGGTTCGCGGTTGCCACATACTTGGATTGTGTTCCAGCCAGAATCATAGAGCGTGCAATTCTCGATTGTGTTGTGTGTCGAATTAGACTCAGATATTACGATGACTACCCCATCTGTGTCACTAAGATCGCAATCCGAAACATGTATATACGAACCCGGTTCATCGATTGTGTGGCCATACCTGCAAATTGTTAGATGACTGATTTCAATATAATCCCTAAAATTAATATTTATACCAGCACCAGTTTTATCTACCCCCTCCATCGTAGGCGTGCCGTTGTGCGCGGTCAGAGTTATCGGATGTGTGGCATTACCAGAGTTGGCAAAAACAGCGTGTTCATCATACCACGTCCCGTCAAACAGGTAGATCGTATCTCCGGCAACTGCTTGCTGTGTGGCATACGAGACGTTCTGCCACGGATGCGTGAAATTGCCTGAACTGCTGTTATCACCCCATGTGGCGACGTAGTAGTCGGTTGCGGATGCCGCGCCAACAAACGCCAGCAAAACCATCAGCAGAAAGAGTCGTCTAATGCGATCACCACCTATACTCGCGATCCCGCCAGTGAACGATGCCTGCTGACCAATGTTTCGTGTAAAACCCAATTGCGATGTAGTATTTCCCATCATGTTCGTTTATCCTGATTTGAAACCACCGGGTTCGGAAGTTCATCCATTGCATCCCCAGTGTGCCTGTAGATCGATCGTACCAATGTCTTCGATGCCGGGATGAGCAGACTTATCAAGAGTGATCTTCTTCTGTCCTCTGCGTCCATTGTGTGTTGCGGCTATGAGAACGACGTCGCCGTCTGCCCAATCGTCTGATACGTTTGCCAGTGTCTCGGTAAAGTTGCTGTCTGCCTCCGATGAAACGAAAGATCGTGACCCTGCATGAGTCTCGTCCGTAACATGAATCGTTGCGCCAGACACATCGATTCCGTGATACTGTACTTTTCCGGCGATCTGATATGGTTTGGTAGGCAAAGCAGATGGTGGTGGCATAGGAGCTGGAGACATTTTCGATCACCTCATGCTGTGAAGTAGACTTTTAGCCCGGCAGCGACATCGATTAATTCAAGATTGTTTGCATCAACGAAGATATTTCCGTTGAATCGCAGGTTGTATGTTGCATTCGCATCAACTTCCGATGCGGCATCATTATCGCCTTCAATTAGCATTCCGCCTTCTTTTGTTGATGCCGCTGTGTTCCAGATGTTGTCTGGTATATTCATCAACGCAACGTCATCAACACCCCATGTACCGGTCGATTTCTTCACGTTCACAACCGCTGCTCCATTGATGGCATTCACGACTGCCGCAGTGTTATTCAATGCGCGCATTCGGATCATACCGATGACACGGTTGATCGTTGCTCCAGAGGGAATGTCGGCGACAACTATATTCGGTAAGTCAACATTCGTTGTTGTGGTCGTTAGAGTGATTATGTCATCCACATCGCCCCAGAACTCCATCATTGAGATTTTCCTATTTGATCGTTGTATCATCGTTTCTTTTCACCTCAATGGAAGTATGACACCATCAGTTTTCCTGATGTGCCGCCTGTGCGGATCGCCTTGAAGTTTGCGATCTGTGCTGCGGAGTCGAGGATGATTATGTCGCCAACATTGACGGGATGTCCTTCACTACTGGTTGGGTCTGAGCCATCGTCCCAGTATCTAATCTGTGCTCCTTCGAGCGTCATAAATGCTTTGATCGCGTCACTATACTTTTCCGATGTGAGGCTGGTCACAGAGTCAGTAACAGTTAGTATTTCGTGATCAAATGACTCCAACTCAGCCGAAAATGCTGTGACCGCCGCATGTCTAATTTTTGCCATATTATTTTCTCCTATTTATTTTACGTTTCAATTTATTCAACAATCGAGTATCAATTTCTATACTATCACCCTTATTAAAGTCTGAAAGCTCGATAGATATTCTATCTCGCTCTTTCAATCGCTTTCTTTCCACCCTTTCGAGTCGTTCTCTATCCATTCTATATCACTGATCCGATCTAATTACAATTCCATCAGCACTACCGCCGACACACCCATCTTGAATCCGTTGATTGCATAACACAAACTGTCGACCTGGTCGTCATGAGAGCCATCCGGGAACAACAACAATTCATCCACCAAACCACTCATACTCCTACCAAAGAAAATATTACCATTCTCAAACCAACCTGTAACCATATTCGCCCGGGACACCTTGTCCCTTGTAGGCGTTACGTCCTGAATTTTAAGTCCACCCATCGACTTCAACTCCTCAACCATCGCCTTCTGATACGCCACTGACTCCACTATCGTCCTGTCAGGATTCCACTTCCCAACCATCTTAATGATCTCATCCTTCTGCCTCTGAAAAGTCCAATGACCTCTCACAACATCAAGAACGTACAACTTCTTATCTTCTCCCTGCCCGACACAAGTGATAACAGTATAGTCCGCCGTGTCCTTCTCTGAAATTGCCAGATCAACCCCCAGAAACTTCTTAACAATCTTGACCTTGAGATCACCTCTCCTAACATAGACCTCACCGTTACTATATATGATCTCATCATAATATCTGATCCATTCCCACTTGAATATATTGCCTTCCTTTAGAAGGTCAACATTATTTTGATATTGAAGACCAAATATAACGGATCCTAAATCATTCTTGATCGACAGGAGTCCTTTCTTGACCATCTCGCCTTTCTCGTCGACAATATCCTCAAGGGGCTGAAGCCATCTGCACAGTGCAGTACCATCGTCCTGAATCGCCGGAAGAATATTGGTATCATACTTCAATTCCTCAATGATCATCTGATATAAATCCGCGAAATGATACCTTGTGCCGACAATATGCACAGACCCATCCGACATCAACGTCGGAAGAAGTGTCGTCCTGAACCATGTCTTCATCCTCTCTCGCTGCAATTCAGACCGGCTATTATCGAAATTCGCAAGATCATCACACCCAATAACATCAAAGTGAAGTCCTGTGGCCGCACCCGACATCGCACCAACCGCAGTAATCGTGCCCTCCGTATATATCTGACTCCTTCCTCGAAGTTCGATCACATGATCCGTCCAGCGGTCGCCTACCAGATCACCGTAGTGCTCCTGTATCAAATCCGAATTCTCAATCGTATTCTTGATCGTCCTCAAAAAATTCTGCGCATGCATATCAGTATCAGAACATATCAAAATCCTGATATCAGGATTATTGACCGCCAACCACGTAAAATACCCGATTATCATTCGGGACTTCCCATGACCCCTTGGTGCAAGGTCAAGCGTGAATCTGGTGTTTTGAACATGATCCAATATGTTCATGTGCATCCCATCCACTCGGTAACCGAAGACCTCATGAATGAAGTACGGCGCGGAATATTGCAAAAGGTCAGCCACAGGAAAACTATCTATTGTGGTATCATCAGCGCTCATTTTATTAAATCACTATCATCACTATATTTCCTTTCAAACAAATATTCTAACAGATCACACTAGGTTTGTATGGGTTATATGGTGGATCGCATGGATGGTATGGATAGACTGGATCGTCTCCCCATCGCCCGGATCCGCCACATACTGGACATACAATCTTCACACCATCATTCCGAGTCTGAATACCGCTACCACCACATCCGGGGCAAGTGTTATCCATCAAGTGTGTTGATGTGTACTTTATATAGAATCTATTGCCGCCATCTGTCTGTTGTCTTTGGTCCATTATTCTCTCCTTATTCTATCAGTGAATTTTATATTATTCTTGTATACAATTTTTAATCGTGGAATCTACCGGGCACCTCTTCCAACCTATATTAGATTATCATTTTGGGATTCGTATCAGCATATTCTTCGATTTTTCCTGAATATGACCTGAAATTCCACTGAAAAACATTTTTATAAAAATCTTATTTCATTCCCAACTAATGTTCAGAAGACTCATCTTCTTGACTCTTCTTCTCCGCAAGGATCCTTCCAACCTCCGCGACGAGATCCTTATCAAGTACCTCAACGGTGTGCTTCACCTCGCCCTTCGACTCTTCTCTCACAATCTCGGATGGTTGACCTATCGCAAGATTCTCAATCCGAACCCCCACCTCAGCAAGCCTCGCAATATCCAAAGGTCTCAACTCCTCTGGATTTTCAGACTCCATAATCTTGTTAATCCCTGCCATCGCAAGCTCCTGCATATCAGCACCTAATGCTTGCTGCCGAATCCGGGCTTGGATGACCTCTTCCTCAAGCTTGACTCTCATCTTGTGATTCATATAGTCATCGTAAGCAGCGGCTCGTGCCTTCCACTGGAAACTACTAGCATACTTGCTGACTGTGTTTGGTGATCTCGAACTGATCTCCACAACCCGATCATAGCTTCGTGTCCTACCAAGATCACGATAGATACAAAAGAGCTGATAGGCTAGCCGGGACTCACCTACCTGCCTGTCCCACGCATAGGCCATTTCCTCAAGTATCTTCTTCTTCTCCACTTCTATTTTTCTTTCTACCATTCTAATCAGTCTTCCTCTATTTCTACCATCGCGTCTTTGATATGTTCTCTAATCATCCCACGATACGCGTTCTAATTATAAATTTGTTTGCCATGCCAATTGCTTTGATCGAAGGTTTTTCTGGTAGCCACGAATCTTTCTCGATCTGATAAGAACTCTCTGTGAAGTCTTCGTATATCCTCATGTTCTTCATCCGCATAGTGTGGTTCACACTTTTATTTGATCGATACAATTCTATCAACGTGTCTACGTGGTCTTCTAATCCGAAACGAGGAGACAAAACGGTTATGTCCGAGATAAACTCCTTTCGTTCACACAAGTTGATATACGACATCAAAGGACGGATTGCATAAAGACACTTCTTTGGATCGCGCCAATCCATCTTATGGATTGAGTATGTCCACCCACGAACATGGTTACCAATTCTTTGCGACAGCGACTCATTGGCAATTTCTTTGATCTCATGTGGCAATGGGATAATCTGCAATGGAGTGTATACCCATTCAAGAACATTGAAGTTTGGTTTGGTCAGCAATCCCAAAAACTTTTTAAGTTCAAATATTTGCCAATCAACCATTCGATCATCAGAGAATCCATCAATAACATCACTTCCTGGATGCAGCGATAACAACCTGTCAATATTTTCAACGAACACTCCACGCAAGTCCAAGTCACTGCCTTCGGATCTAAACCCGTATGTACCGCTACCAGATTCACATAGAAGCAACAATCGTTTGTCGAAGTTGTCTATGAAATGTTTTGATTCTTTTTCAATATCGATCATTCTGTCTCCTGGGTTTTTAGGTATCTCATTAGAGCATGTTATTGTCATCTTCTATCATGTAATGCTCCATTCTGGATCTTAAATTACATGTTCTTCATTATATATTCAAAAATTTCATCATGGTATAGGGATCATCTGAGCCCTATTCTTTTCAGTTCTTTCTTGATCGCGGCAAGCTCCTCGTCACTATTTTCAAGCCGATGACTACCAAGCGATCCTGTCCCGAGCATCTCCTGTGGGTTTCGGTTGCGATAGTAAATGCCGCCGGGATCACCAGCGGATCCTG
>PIXW01000148.1 GCA_003601535.1 ANME-2 cluster archaeon | reverse complement strand
GCCGGAGCAGATGCGGTTCTTGTCGGAACTGCGATCATGGATGATCCGTTTGATCGAACAAAGAGATTGGTCGATGCGCTTTAGTGTATATGACTTTCAGAACAGAGGTAGATAAATTTATAGAAATATATCAGGATATTTGAACTGCTTCCGCTGCAGATAAAAATTTCTGTTATTGAGAATTGCAGAGTTGTCTTTGGGGATAAACTTGATATTTCTGAGTATTTTTATAACTTTAGAAAAAGATCCAGGAGTGCGAGAGAGAAGATTGAGAGGTACAAACAATCATATCTCGTACAGCCCATCAATTCCTCTGCGTATCTTTGATATTTCACTGTCCACGCGGAACAGTCTGTTTTTATCGATTTTATGCCCACATAACTGCTCTATGAACCAGAGAACCTTTAAATGATCTTCTGTGCTCAATTTCCAGTTTATCTTCTCTTCATAAGTATCCATGCCGCTTGCATAAGCGAGTAATTCGAGACGTGCGTTCTCGCTGATCCAGCCAATCTCGACATAATAGTCAAGAATACTCGGCAGATTGTTCGGTCCGACCAGTTCGAGCAGGAATTGAAGCAGTTCCATCACAATCTTGACATGATCCGGCTCATTTCCCACAGTGTTCAGTTTCGCATACGCAGTTGGAGGCATAAGCTCCACCTCGGGGAGATCCTCCTCCTGCACTTCTTCATTCATTGTGGCAGTGCCACTTTCAACATCATCTCTCAGTTCGGAAACAGTTTCATTCAGACAATCGAGACGTTCGTACAGGAGATCGACGCGTTCACTATTTGCTGCAAAATCCGATATTGCCGATGTATTCTTCTCGATTGATTCCTGCAGTTCATTTATTCTGCAGGAAAGATCGTTTTGATCTGAAATCAGTTCGGATATTGCTTTTTCGATGCCGGACACTCTTGAAAGCATATCATCCAACGTTGCCTCGAGTGTCACCATGGCTACGCTATTTTCTGATAGATTAGTCTCGATCGCTTCTGTTTTTTGTTTGAGATCGTCGATCTCTGACCGATCGACTTTGTTCTCGTTCGTGGATACTGGCATGTAAAAAACGACTTCGGTGAGTGCTGAAAATGCAGTTCTGATCTCATTAATCTGTGTTTGGATTGCATCAATCCGTTCATTTGCTGTCTCGATATCGTTACTGATGTCCTGCTGAGGGACGGCATCCAGAACTTCCTGCTGGATGAACGGATCTGGAAATTCCTGCAGTTCCGGCATCGTATCCACATTTGTGGACGGTGTCGATTCTGATGAATAGTATGATACCCGGAATCGAAGTTCACCGATTCTTGTGATTCGCTTCAGAATCACCTTCAGCATGGATGCTATGCCGTCTCTGACGGATGTCGGAGTTATTTCATCCATTCATTTCCCCCAGTGTTATAATATCACTGGGTAGATTTAAACGCTTTGGTCGATTGATATCTTCGCATCAGCCAGTTCTGTTCGCAGTTCTCCTAGTGTGGCACATCGCTCGGCACATGCATTATGCTGATGGATGCTCTCCTCATTGATCTGCTTGATCGATATCAGAGAATCGTCTGGCAGATGTGAAAAATTCTTCACGACCAGATGCGCCATCGCGCGAACACAGTCCTCCACAAATTTTGGGTTCCGGTGCGCTGTATCGACCACAGAGGCTTCATCAGATCGTTTTAAGAGCTCAAATATCTTAGAACTCATCGAATTCTCGATGATCTCGATCAGTTTCTCGAGCGATACATCGTATCCATCATACACCTCGATGGAGATGGTGCCGCGCCCGCGCTGGTTATGGGTCGCCATGGGAACCTTGCTCAGGAACTGCGAGACCATAACGTCGGAAACGCCGATGTTGAGCAACTCCTTTCTGGCACGATCCCACATGATCTCTTGTGCACATGGACATGCAGTCATACCAAGAACCTCTGCGCCAACGAGTTTTCGGACCTGGATATCATCATCCGATCGTATTGCAACCGCTTCTGCAAAGATGTCAGCCACGCCCTGACAGCGCATCCGTGTAACAGGAGTTTTTCGCTTGACCACATATTCGCTGTTCATCTGCACCTCAGCGCGGGATGCATACTCGTGTTTGGTCAGCAGACGGCGCGCAACCACGCTACAGAGTTCCTCTATCTCATATACCGGCGCTTCGACCGCTTCCTCAAGAACCTCATCGATGGTCTCGAAGTTCCTTGAAAGGTTCGCACCCTTACGGTCATGTGGCAGGTCTACAAAGATGTTGAACCTTGCAATGAGCACGATCGGACGCCTTCCTTTGCGTGCGATCTCGATCATCTTTTTGACGTCGGTGACGCCGACGCGCGTTAGGTTTATCGGAATTGCAGGACAGCTTGCCTGAATATCTGGCAGTTCGGTCACAGGTGGTTTCATAACATTGTTCTCCAGTACAGATGGTTCGCTTGTGTGCTGCATGTATCGACATATAAATTTTATGTCCATCGTCCATCGGAGGCTGTCACGCCATCTGGTGTTATATAAGATATTGTGCTGCAGAAGATGCAGCTCCCTAAAGCAAGTGTTGTATCTCCAAATCAAAAACAAACCTACATTTCAACTCCATATTCAAAAATAAACCGAAAACTATAAGTATACTGAGGACAGATACTTTATAATGTCAAATAAAGCATTATCTGTCCTCAAAGGATGTATCAGTCACATACAACTTAAACTTTCCGATTTTTCAAAAGGTGATCCGGAACCAGATAAAATCATAACAGAGAGGTTTACTGAGAGAACACGACCACACAATATAAATGAGAGACTGGTACTCCTCCCCGGAAACCATTTCGATCTCGTAAACCCGGTTTGCCCGTTCTGTGGATCGAATCATGTAATAAAACAAGAGTATTATGAGCGAAATCCAATACTGGGTGAGTTCGGACCACAAAAAATATATTTAAAAAGGTATTTGTGCAAAAAGTGCAGGAAGAAGTTCATAACTCCCTTTGATTCAGTGATAAAGCCAAAACATCGATATGCATCCGTATTTAAAGATGGTGCAGCAGCTATAGGGGGTATAGGGTATCGTTCATTGAGAAAAACAGCAGAAGAACTCCGTATATTCTTGGGAACGTCACCATCCCACCAGACAATAGAT
>PIXW01000147.1 GCA_003601535.1 ANME-2 cluster archaeon | reverse complement strand
TGCCGATGGTGATGAAACGGACTCAATGGTGGATAGAACGACAACCGATGGAATGATGGAGCGGCAGCCGGCATCTGGAACGTCTTGATAGTAGTAAGCAATCCGAATCGTGCGAATATGCAGACATGGATCCGGAACGTGATAGAAGTACCAGATACAATCGCCCACACCCCCGCCCTCGCAGTCACTGGCACATCCTCTGTGCGTCAGGTATCGCACCGGTCAGACTGCATGAAATACGCCGGCATAAAAGGAGCCATAAGACAGGGAGTATGATAAATTCCCTGAAACGCCAGCAGCTACAGAGGTGTCCGTAAACGGCACCGCTATGATATAGCTGGCTGCAACGAGAACGATCGCAGCCGGCATCCGCAGGTTCGGGGCTCTTCCGGATAGTTCGACGAATGACCGGTCCCGGGTTTGTCAGCGGGTTTACCATGATGCTTACGATTGTTCTTGTTTGATATATGAGTTACTGCCCGCTTCAGGTTCTGCCGAATCCTCATGGCTCTCGCGGATGAACAGCTCCTCGATCGTGACTCCAAAGAACTCTGCAAGTTTGAACGCGAGTTCAAGCGAGGGGTTGTACCGCTGCTTCTCGATAGCGTTTATCGTCTGGCGGGTAACACCAAGTTTCTCCGCGAGATCCTCTTGCGTTAAATCGTGCATCGCACGAAAGACCTTGAGTTTGTTCTTCATTTGAAGCCTTTTTATTTTTCCTTCAAAAACCCCATTATATCTCTCAGACTCGCCCTTTTTCCATACATCAACATTCCCATCCTGAAAATTCTTCCTGAAAGTTTTGTAATTATACCAATCGAGATTATCAAAATTGCAATACTGAGAGCAATCTCATAAAATGATATCTCAACTAATGGCAATCTCATCATTGTAATAAATGGTGAGGTATATGGAAAATATGTAAAAATTTTAGCAACGATCGAATTTGGAGCCATAATTATAAATTGCGCAAGCATCATTGGAACAATTGCAAACATGGTGAATATCATTGAGGTTTGTTGTGCCTCTTTTGCTGATGTAGAAACAGATGCAGCACATGCTATAGAAACTGCAAATAAAAAATATCCAAGAATAAAATAAACGATTGCAAGACCAAATATCCAGGATATTTCTATTCCAGCAAACAAACCACCAAGAGGACTATTAAATATCATAATAAGACCAACAAGAATCCAGATACCAATTTGAAGTAAACCAACACTTCCATATCCAAGAATTTTTCCTTTGAGCAATTGGTCTGCTGATATAGATGATAACAAAAGTTCTCCTGTTTTGCTTTCCTTTTCTTCTACGATTCCCTGCATCAAATATCCCGACGAAGTCATAATGCTGAGTATTAGCAACATAGCGAGAGCATAAGGCAGTAAAAATCCACCTGTTCCTGATTTCTTCTCTTTAATATTGCCCTGTTCATCTATTGTTACCTTTTCTACTGCCATAGGATTTTTAATTTTTTCAGCAATTTCACCACTAACATTTCCGTATCTTAGTATATTTTTCATCAGAAAGTCTTTTAGGGTCTTTGTTGGAGTCGAGCTAAAGAAAGATCCATCTTTTGAATAAATTGTGATCCTGCTTGTGTTAAAATAATCCTTCCGGACAACAAAAAATGAAGATATATTATCATATATCAATGCCTGTTTTGCTGCTTCAATATCCCTATATTCTACAAATTTTTGCTCTGGTTCCAAAAAACCCGCGTAATCTATAAATCCGATTTTTTCATTAGCAGTTTCTGGAATTAATGATGGGAGATACTGCATTGTAAACATCAACGGAAGCATTATAAGCAGAGGTAGGAGTAATGCAGCAAACAAAAACCCCTTTCTTTTGACGGTTTTCAGAAATTCGTATTTCGCGACTATCAAACTTTTATTTTTCATTTTCCACTACCTCGATAAATATTTCATTTAATGAAGGGGTTTTTACCTCAAATTTTTTGAGTTCTACCTTTTCGGCTAAACTTTTCAGGATAGTCTGCGTGTTTGCATTTTTTTCCAATATTAACTCTGCATAGTTTCCATAATCATTTGCCTTTTTGATGCCTTCAGGTTTTGGAAGTTTTCCTTCATATTCAACCATTATTGAAAATCCATGTTTGCTTTTAATCTCGTTTAGATTCCCATATAGCACTTTTCTGCCTTTATTTATCATCAAAATCCTATCACACATCCTTTCCACCTCATCCATCTGATGGGTGCTCATAATAATAGTCATACCTTTGTTTTTCAGTTCAAGAAGAGTATCTTTAATCAATTTTTTGTTTATGGGGTCTAATCCATAGAACGGTTCATCCAAAATCAGAATATCCGGATTGTGGATTGTCGAGATTATGAACTGTAACTGCCTCTGCATGCCCTTGCTAAGTTCCTGGACATTTTTGTTTTTATATTCCTGAAGATTCAGTTTCTTTAACCAATAGTCTATTTTTGAATCGATGTTTTCCATTCCTTTCAAACTGGCAAAGTATTTGATACAATCAAAAACTTTTAGCTTCTTATACAGACCGCTCTCCTCTGGAAGATAACCAATTCTTTCCTTTATCTTCTCTGAAAAACTTTTGCCAAATATTTTTATTTCTCCAGCGTCGGGTTTTAGGATATCAAGAATTACTCTGATCATTGTCGTCTTTCCAGCGCCGTTTGGACCCAAGAGACCGAAAACTTCGTCTTTTTTCACAGAGAAAAAGATATTATCAAGAACTTTCTTGCTATCAAAACTTTTCGTGAGATTTTCAACTTCTAATGTCACCTTTTTTTCCATTGTTTTCACATCCTCCATCTGTAGTATGCATAGAACCCGAGATGGCAGTACAGCATCAAAATCGGCAGAATCCCGAGCCAATCACCAGCTGCCTCTGCACTCATCGCCCCGATTACTGGATGGACAAAGCGGTTCAGCATGTAGAGTGCCAGCAGCCCGATCACAAATACGCTGAATGCGGCACTCGCTGCCCTTCTGCTGATTTCTATTGTTCGTTCGTCGTGTGTCACGACTCTGTACCTCTGTCTCGCGCTGATCAGTATGACGATCCCGATGCCAACGCCGATTGCTCCGATGATCGCATTCGATGTGAGCACCCCCGCCGTCACGCTGCCGACTGCGATCACGTACGCTGTCACACGCCAGATTGTGTAGATTCTTTTCTTGTTTCTGTTATCAGACATTTTGTAATACCTCCATGTCTTTATGTAAAGTAATAGTTACATTTAGTATATAAAGCTTTCTGTTTCTTGCTGCGTCGCACAACACCCCGGTCACGCAACATAAGTTCCCCCTTAACGATACTCGAATCGAAGACGTGGATTACTGTGCGCCGGAGCAGAAGGAGGATTCCGGCGATGTCAGACACCTGCAACGGTGGCTGCAACGAGCACGATTCCGGCTGGCACTTGTGGGCGGAACGTTAAGAATAATAGAGCGCAATTAGGAGAGTAGCGATGAAACAGATCATTCGCGTTCAACATTGATACCGGATTACAGGAGAACACCATGAAACCACACATCATAAAGGATATAACCCTTGCAGAAGATGGGAAACAGAGAATCGAATGGGCACGCAGGCACATGCCTGTGCTTCAGAGCATCAGGGAACGATTCGAGAAGGAACGTCCGCTTGAAGGCATAAACATCGTTGCATGTTTGCATGTGACCGTTGAGACCGCTAATTTGATCACGGCGCTCAGGGCAGGGGGCGCAAATATTGCACTCACTGCATCGAATCCGCTCAGCACACAGGATGATGTTGCAGCGGCACTCGCGTCCGAGGGATTGCACGTATTCGCAGTCAGGGGAGAAGATGAGAAGGAGTACTATGAATGCCTCGAGGAAGCGATCAAGATCGGTCCGCATGTCACGCTCGATGATGGTGCGGACACCATCGCACTCCTGCACAGTGAGCATACGGAACTACTCCCGGGTGTCATCGGCGGCTGTGAAGAGACCACTACCGGGGTGATCAGACTGCGCGCAATGGCAGCTGATGGTGCACTTGCATATCCTGTGATAGCGGTCAATGACGCTGATACCAAGATGATGTTCGATAACCGGTACGGCACAGGTCAGAGCACCCTCCACGGAATTATGAATGCAACGAACGTACTCTTCGCAGGAAAGACCGTTGTGGTTGTCGGATACGGCTGGTGCGGGAGGGGCGTCTCGATGCGAGCAAAAGGGCTCGGCGCAAACGTAGTAGTGGTCGAGGTGAATCCGAGAAAGGCACTGGAGGCTGCGATGGACGGGTACCGGGTGATGCCGATCGCGGATGCTGCAAGAATCGGCGATCTGTTCATAACGGTAACAGGCGATACGTCAGTCATCAGAAAGGAGCATTTTGAGATGATGCATGATCAGGCGATCGTTGCAAACTCAGGGCATTTCAATGTCGAACTCGATCTTCCGGAATTGTCATCGATTGCGGTCGGGATCAATGAGATGAAGGAGGATGTGATGGAGTATGTGCTCGCAAACGGCAACCGCATCTATGTGCTTGCAGAAGGGAGGCTGGTCAATCTTGCATCAGCATTCGGTCATCCGCCAGAGGTCATGGATATGAGTTTTGCGAATCAGGCACTCTCTGTCCGGTACATCGTGGAACATGGGAATAAACTGGATAAGCAGGTTTATTCTGTGCCATCTGAGATTGATGAGGAGGTCGCAAGTCTGAAACTGGATGCGATGGGGATAAAAATCGATAAATTAACAGCAGAGCAGGATGAGTATCTCCATTCGTGGACGATGGGGACGTGATGAGGAGCAGTGTGCGAATGGTCACGGATGCGCTCCCGTGACCGTGAGCCAATATACGATGTTACGCTTTCGAAGTCTTCAATTCGATCTGAGGAATGGAAATGAACAACTTCTCTGAAAAGATAAACTTCATCTGGTCGGTAGCTGATGAAGTACTGCGCGATGACTTCAAACGGAGCAAATATCCTGATGTGATCCTCCCTTTTACCGTATTGAGACGTCTGGACTGTGTTTTAGCGCCCACGAAATCCAGGGTCCTGGATCGCTACGAGATGCTAAAAGGAGAGATCGAACATCCTGATGGTCAGTTGCGCCATGCTTCAGGATACAGTTTCTACAACGTTTCACCTTATGACTTTGAGAAACTCCTCGACGACCCAAAGAATATCGGAAAGAATCTCAGATCATACATCAACGGCTTTTCAGATAACATGCGTGAGATCATCGAGAAGTTCAAACTCCGCGGGACTATCGACACGCTCGATGAAAAGGACCTGCTCTTCCTTTTAATACAGAAGTTTTGCAGTATCGATCTCCATCCGGATGTAGTCAGCAACCACGAGATGGGATACATCTTTGAGGAGTTGATCCGGAAGTTCAACGAGCAGATGAACGAGAATCCGGGTGAACATTTTACACCCAGAGAGGTCATCAGGCTGATGGTCAACCTTCTTTTCAGTCAGGACGAAGAGGTACTTGCGAAGAACCATATTATCAGAACAGTCTATGACCCGGCATGCGGGACCGGTGGGATGCTCTCCATTGCAAAAGAGCATATTCTTGAGCATATCAACCCCAATGCTGACATCAAACTCTTCGGACAGGAGGTGAATGACGAGACCTTTGCTATCTGCAAATCCGACCTGCTCATAAAGGGCGATGATAAGGATGCGGACAATATCAAACCTGACTCCTGTTTCTCTCGTGATGGACATCCCAATGACACTTTTGACTACATGCTCTCAAATCCGCCGTACGGCAAGGACTGGAAGAAGGATAAGAACTTCATCATGGAAGAGGCTGAACGCGGGTATGCCGGACGATTTGGAGCAGGCACGCCACGCATAAGCGATGGTCAGATGCTATTCCTCCAGCATAAGATCTCCAAGATGAAGAAGCCAGATGCCGGCGGCAGCCGGATTGCTATTGTCATGAACGGCTCGCCGCTATTCACAGGAGACGCAGGCTCTGGTGAGAGTGAGATCCGCCGCTGGATTATCGAAAATGACTGGCTTGAGGCGATTGTTGCTTTACCTGACCAGTTATTCTATAACACGGGAATTAACACCTATATCTGGATCCTGACGAACCACAAAGAAGAGAGACGTAAGGGAAAGGTGCAGTTGATACATGCCGTGGATTTCTATGTCAAGATGAGGAAGAGTCTTGGCGACAAACGCAATGAGATATCTCCTGA
Organism: ANME-2 cluster archaeon; assembly: GCA_003601535.1. Taxonomy (GTDB): domain Archaea; phylum Halobacteriota; class Methanosarcinia; order Methanosarcinales; family Methanogasteraceae; genus Methanogaster_B. The sequence continues at coordinate 1,591 of PIXW01000147.1, read as the reverse complement.
CCAGATAAAAGAGATAACAGAACTTTTCACCGCATTTGAAGAAGGAGAGTACGTTAAAATCTTTGATGGCTCGGATTTCGGCTACCGCAAGATCACTGTTGAGCGACCGCTGCGGTTGAACTTTCAGGCATCTGCCGAACGTATAGAGCTATTGTGGGAGCAGGCTGCGTTTAAGAATCTTGCAAAGAGTAAGAAGAAGGGAGAAGCCAAGGTGCAGGCGGAAACAGAAGGGCGCGGGAAGCAGGATGAAATCATTGCGGTGCTCTCTCGGATGGATAGCGATCTGGTTTATAAGAACCGCGATGACTTTTTGGATGTGCTTGATTCTGCTTTTAAGGCGGCTGGAGTAAAAATCGAGGCAGCGGTCAAGAAGGCGATTCTTAACGCACTTTCCGAGCAGGATGAGACTGCTGATATCTGCATGGATAAGAAAGGTCATCCTGAACCGGATGCGGATCTGCGAGATTATGAGCGTGTACCACTCGGCGAGGACGTTTACGAGTATTTTGAGCGTGAGGTTCGACCTCATGTTCCTGATGCATGGGTAAACGAGAAAGTGCGTGATCATAAGGATGGGGCGGTCGGCAGGGTGGGGTATGAGATCAACTTCAACCGCTACTTCTACAGGTACCAGCCGCCGCGACCGCTGGAAGAGATCGAAGCGGATATCAGGACGCTGGAGAAGGAGATTCTCAACATGCTTGAGGAGATGGTGTGATGGAGCCATACACCCCTGACACGTTGCCGCTGGAAACGATCGACTGGATAGCTCATATTTCGTACATCGGCAAAGCAAACGCTGCACTTGCACGGTACGACGGCATCCTTCGGGGTATGGTCAATCCCCGCATCCTGCTCTCTCCATTGATGACACGGGAAGCGGTGCTCTCCTCACGCATTGAAGGAACACAGGCGTCTCTAGAGGATGTGCTGCAGTATGAAGCAGATTCAAAGACCCCTCTGACACCTGAAAAACATGAAGACATCCAGGAGATCATAAATTACCGCACGGCAATGAACACAGCAGTTGATTATCTGCAGAAGCGCCCTCTCTGCACCAACATGATTAGAGACCTGCACCGCATCCTGCTCACAAGTGCCAGAGGTAGAGACCGGGAGCCGGGCGAGATCCGCCGCACCCAGAATTACATTGCGCCCCCGGGTACGCCGATTGAAGAGGCGACCTTTGTCCCGCCACCGCCTCCGATGGTTATGGATGCGCTTTCAAATTGGGAGATGTATCTTCACAGCGAGGAAAAGGACGCTCTGGTTCAACTGGCAATCTTGAAGGCGCAGTTTGAACTGATCCACCCATTCAGCGACGGGAACGGCCGTATTGGACGCATGCTTGTTCCTCTGATCATGTACAGCAAGAGAATACTGTCCAACCCCATGTTCTACATCAGCGCATATCTTGAGCGAAACCGGGACGAATATCATGAACGCCTGCTCGCAATCTCCCGCGATGGGAACTGGAACGGGTGGATCTCATTTTTCCTCCGTGCTATCGTGGAACAGGCAGAGGAAAACAGCCAGAAAGCAACGCATATTCTGGGGCTGTACGATGACATGAAACAGAAGGTGCCAGAGA
>PIXW01000146.1 GCA_003601535.1 ANME-2 cluster archaeon | reverse complement strand
TGAGATGACGGTCGAAAAGTCTGAGAAGTCCAGCAACATGCTCTCATTCTCTGGTGCTCCGATGATCGGGATGATCCTCGTGATCGCGCTGATGGTGGTCATCTACTGGGGTTACCGGAGGCGGAAGTGACCCTCTCCTCACTTTTTTTCTGATCGATATGGTAGAAAGATTTAAGGTATAGCAAATAATTTGGATGTGTCGAACAGACATGGGTGAAACATCCGTTAAGACCAGTTCGCATGAGCGGTTGTCTGTTTAATCAAATGCATACAAGTCAAAACAAACAATATGGAGGCACAGAACATGAATACAAGAACCGCGATAAAAGTGATAACCGTGCTGATAATGGTAATGCTTGCGCTCGCTATGGTAGGAACCGCAGTTGCCGATGCCGAGCCGCACGTAGATATTGCAATCGTTACGGGCTACACAAGCCACCAGATCCCACTGGAGCACGTGACAACAGAGATAAACGCAAACGCAAGCTTGAACATCACAGCATCCTACTATCTTTCGGATATTGTGATGTCAGAGGACATCGACCTCGATGAGATGGATGTAATCTACATCAATATGATCAGTGCAGCGACTGCACGTAAGATAAACGCAACGATCGAGGATGCCATAGCCAATGGAGCAGTGGTCATCGATGACAACACGCTTTTAAATGAGAACATTCCTGACACTCACAATCCCAATGATGTCAGGAAAGCGATTGATCCCTACTGGACGAACGGAGCATACAACGAAACCAATCTAAAGAACCTGATCTTCTACCTTGCTTATGAGTTCTGCAACAGAACCGATCTTGTCGTAGGCGATCCTATCAAACTTCCAACGAGAGCGATCTATCACCCTGATATGCCGAAACGGTTCTGTGAGGACCTGGATGAGTACCTTGAGTGGTACGGAAACCGCACTGATGGGGGGCACGTATACAACGCGAGCCTGCCAACTGTAGGAATCGCCTTTTACAAGAGCTATTATCCATTCCAGATCGAGCCAATTGACACACTCGTTCGGGAGTTTGAATCCCGTAATATCAATGTGCTCCCGTTCTACTCAGCAAGCCGCAAGAAGAAGTGCGATTTGTATCTGAAACCGGATGATGAGTCTCTCGTGGATGCCATACTCTCGTTTACATACTTCAGCCTCAAATTCGATCCTGAAAGTGTTGGTGTGCCCGTGATCAATGCTATGATCGATAACTACATGAACAGGACTGAGTGGGAGGAGAGCAGCCATCCGCTGCCCACAAATAAGATGATGAAGATTGATCTTCCCGAACTCGTGGGAGCCATCGATCCGATCATCGTGGCTGCGACAGAGATCGATCCTGAAACTGGCATAAAGCAGACTCAAACCATCGATTATCAGGTGGACTGGCTCGTAAACCGCACGATCGCTCAGATAAATATCAGGGAGAAGGCAAACAACGACAAGAAGGTTGCGATCATCTATTACAACCACGGCGGCGGGAAGAACAATATCGGCGCATCGTATCTGGATGTTGCGCCGAGTGTGTGCAACCTGCTTGAGGCTATGAGCGCAGCCGGCTATGACGTGAACACAAGTATTGTGCCGAATGAGACAGTTTTGATCGATACGATGCTTTCGCAGGGCAACAACGTCGGGACGTGGGCACCGGGCGTGCTCAAGAAGATGGTTGAGACTGGAAAAGTCGAACTGATCCCGGAGGCTACTTATGAAGGGTGGTTCATGGAGCTACCATCTAATCGGAGGCAGGAGGTGCTTGAGCGATGGGGTCCTGCTCCGGGTGAGATCATGGTCTGGGAGAATGAGACTGGTAAGTATCTCGTAATCCCGAAGATTGACATCGGGGATAATGTGATGCTTGCACCGCAGCCCACCCGCGGCTGGCTCCAGAACAACGAGGCACTCTACCACGACAAGGAGTTAGCCCCGCATCACCAGTACATCGCGTTCTATCTCTGGCTTCAGAAGGAGTACGGGGCTGATGTGATCGTCCATTTCGGGCGTCATGGGACGCAGGAGTGGCTGCCCGGAAAACAGTTTGGAGTATCCAGATACGATTGGCCCTCGATCATGGTCGGGGACATGCCTGTCGTGTATCCATACGTAATGGACGGGCTTGGCGAGGGGAATCAGGCGAAGCGGAGAGGCAGCGCAGTAATCATCGACCATCTCGTGCCACCGATCATCGCTGCCGGATTGTATGGCAATTACTCAGAGCTTGCAGATGAGAGGCTTGCGTATGAGCTACAGGTCGCAAACCCCACACTCAAAGCACATCACAGGGCAGAGATAATCAATCTGACACAGGAACTCCACATTGATGAGCGGCTGGGCATTGATCTGACCCCGTTTGCAGAGAATCTGACTGCGAACCAGACCGAGTTTGAGGAGTTCTTAGAAGATCTGGGACATCTGCTCGACGATATGAGGAGCGCCTCAATGCCGTACGGGCTACACATTCTCGGAACATCGCCGCATGGCGATAAACTCGTCGGTATGGTGAACTCGATGCTCGGGCATTCGTTTGCAGACGATGTGAGCGCATTCAATGACTCGGCAGAGGCGCCGCTCACGCTGCTGGATCTCGTCATCAACCAAGGTGTTCCGATCCCTGATGCGCAGGATCGGGTGTTTGGTGCTGGCAACAACTCAACAAGCATCGAAGCACATCTTGAGAATGCGCTTAACTACGCCCAGAATCTTGCGGAAGGCGAGAACGAGGTGTCGGCAGTGCTTGATGCGCTCAATGGTACGTTTATACCGTCGAATCTCGGCGGAGACCCTGTGCGAACGCCTGATGCACTTCCGACCGGGCGGAACTTCTATGCGTTCGACCAGCGCAAGCCGCCGACCGAGGCTGCGTGGGAACTGGGCAAGGATATGGTGAACCAGACACTTGCGATGCATATTGCATCTCACGACGGCGAGTATCCAATGAAGATGGCGTACATCCTCTGGGCTTGCGAGACCACACGCCATGAGGGTGTGATGGAAGCACAGATACTCTATCTGCTTGGTATAAAGCCGGTCTGGAGCAGGGGGAAGGTCGTAGATGTGAAAGCCATCCCGTCCGAATCGATGACCCGCCCGCGTATCGATGTTCTGATTGTGGTCTCAGGACTCTACAGGGATATGTTCCCTGACAAGATCGTTCTCCTTGATAAGGCAGTGCGACTTGCCTACGAACAGAACGAAACCGCTGACTGCCCGAATTACGTAAAAGAGAACACAGATGCGCTTGCGGCCGCTCTGATGGCAGAAGACCCATCGCTCAACGAGTCTGATGCGTTGAACCTTGCGCTCTTCAGAATATTTGGCTGCGCTGACGGGACATACGGGACCGGGCTTGCCAACGCGATTGGAGCAAGCAACACATGGAATGGTACCGACGTTCTGGCACAGCTCTTCATCGACCGGATGGGGAACGCTTACGGAGAGGATGTATGGGGTGAGAGCGCAACCGACCTCTTCACGAGGAACCTTGCAGATGTCGAGGTCACGATGCACAGCCGGAGTTCGAACCTCTACGGTGTCTTTGACAACGATGACTTCTTCCAGTATCTGGGGGGCTTGAATCTCGCGGTCACATACGCATCCGGCGGGAATACGCCTGATTCATACATTACGAACCTGAGGTCGGTTGGCAGCGAGGAAGTTGAGACACTTGACGATTTTATGTCGGACGAACTCTATGCCAGATACTTCAATCCCGAATGGATGAAGGGGATGCAGGGACATGGTTACGCAGGCGCAAGGGAATTTGCAGACTTTGTAGAGAATCTATGGGGCTGGCAGGTGACGAGCCCCGAACTCATTTCGGATCGTGTTTGGGATCAAGTATATGCGACATACATCACCGATCCTGCGATGAGTGATTGGATTAAACAGAACAATCCTTATGCACAACAGGCTATCACCGCCCGGATGCTCGAAGCGTCACAGAAGTTAGATGCGGAAGGGAATCCATATTGGGACGCAACGCCCGAGGTGATCGAGAGTCTCGTGAAAGAATATGCGGAGTCCGTCGCTGAGAACGGTGTCACATGCTGCCACCATACCTGTGCAAACCCGTTCCTTGATAAGTTCGTGGAGGGTATCATCTCGGTGCCGGGTGTGGTTTCAAAAGAGGACGCTGCAAGTTACAGAGAACTCATGGATACAGCCACAGGCAAAATGAGCACATCATCGCAATCCACCAACACCGGCAGCAGCAGAGGCGGTGGTGGCGGATCTGGCACATATCCGCCAGACTGGAATAAGAAAGTCAAACCGACAGTGCAGCCTGCTAAATCTTCGTCTCATTCAAACGAGACCACCAGCACAGAAGGCGGAGTCGGCATAGATGCGAGCCAGCCAGCAGAGTCTGTGAAAGAATCGAAACTATCTGAACCATCTGAAGACTACGTCGAAGGGCATGAGATGACGGTCGAAAAGTCTGAGAAGTCCAGCAACATGCTCTCATTCTCTGGTGCTCCGATGATCGGGATGATCCTCGTGATCGCGCTGATGGTGGTCATC
>PIXW01000145.1 GCA_003601535.1 ANME-2 cluster archaeon | reverse complement strand
GAAGCAACAGGCAAAAACGCCGTTCGTATTGCCGAGATGTGTGAGAGTGTCAGTGAAGAGACCGGTGTGTCGATCATAGTAGTGCCTCAACCAGCAGACATCCGTGCAGTAGCAGAAGCGACCGACATTTCGGTGTTTGCGCAGCACATCGATGGCATAGAAGCAGGCAGTCACACAGGGTCCATCCTTGCAGAATCCGTACGCAATGCAGGTGCCACCGGAACATTGATCAATCACTCGGAACGCAGACTCACACTTGCTGATATCGATGCTGCGATCTGCGCGGCACGTCGCACCGGTCTCAAAACGATCGTGTGCAGCAACAACATCGCGACTACAGGAGCATCCGCAGCGCTGAAGCCGAATTTTGTCGCGATCGAACCGCCAGAGTTGATCGGTACAGGCATTCCGGTATCAAAAGCCAACCCGGAGATTGTTTCAGGTGCAGTGGATGGTGTTCTGAAAATCGATCCTGATGTGCAGGTACTTTGCGGCGCGGGCATATCAACGGGCGAGGATATGGCAGCAGCGCTAAAACTCGGAACAACTGGTGTGCTGCTCGCATCCGGGATCATCAAGGCTCATGAACCAAGAAAAGCGCTCACGAATCTGGTAACCGGAATCTGATCGATGAGTAACGGAGATGTGATCACAGATTACCGCACCGCGGTTCCTGCCGGAATCTTGCGCTCAGGCACAAGCAGCGCTGCTCCATCATGATCGGCTGCAAGGATCATGCCCCTCGATTCGATGCCAAATAATGTGGCAGGCAGCATGTTTGCAAGCACCACGACCTGTCTTCCGACCAGATCCTCAGGATTATGGGTCTGTGCGATACCAGCAACGATCTGACGACTCCGATTCTCACCAAGATCGACGAGCAATCGCAGCAGTTTCTTTGATTTTTTGATCGGTTCAGCCAGTACGATCGTACCAACGCGGATATCCAGATCTGAAAACTCCTCGAAAGAGATGTTTTTCTTCTTTGATGCCATACGGACACGATCTTCAAGAATACGTTCCATTTCCATCATCGTCGAATCATCGATCTTTGTAAACAGCATCGCTGGTTTGGGAAGTGGTTGTCCCACCTTGATCTCTGTTACCACTTCGTCATAAGGCGTATTGGCGAGTTCTGCAGCCATCCCGAGCTGATTCCATGCATCATGCGCTATCACAGGCATCACTGGCTCGAATAGTACAGCAAGAGCTTTTGCGATCTGGAGGCAGTTTCGGATCACCGTTCCCGCGCCAGATATATCTGTTTTTATCAGTTTCCATGGCTCATTCGACTGAAAATAAACATTACCGAAGGACGCGAGGTTCATCGCGGAATCGATGCCCTGTTTAAACTCGTATTCATTGAAATAATCGATCATCGCATTCCTCGCATCATCGATGTTCCTCGTAACCTCAGGGTCGATCTCCCCATCCGGAACCGCACCAAAGTTCTTGTGCGCAAACAGTAATGTGCGGTAGATGAAGTTGCCGAGCGTTCCCACGAGTTCGTTATTCACCTTCTCCTGAAAAATCTTCCATGAGAAGTTCAGTTCCTTTGTATGCGAGGTGTAGCTCGCAAGATAATACCTTAAAAGGTCCGGATGAAATCCCTTATCGAGATAGTCATCATTTACCCAGACAACGTACCCTCTGCTCTTCGAAAATGTCTTATCCCCGATCTTGACCATTCCTGATGCGACAACCGCTTTCGGAAGCGTATATCCAGCCCCTTTCAGGAGAGCGGGCCAGAAGATGCAGTGATGGTATATGATATCTCCGCCGATGAAATGGATGATATCGGTATCTCCATCCGGATTCATCCAGTACTCCTTCCAGTCAACCCCGTGCTCATTTGCCCACTCCTCTGTAAATGAGATATAACCGATCGGAGCGTCCACCCAGACATAGACCACCAGTTCATCATGACCAGGAAACCTGACACCCCATTCAAGATTTCTGGTGATGCACCAGTCATTCAGTTTTTTATCGATCCATCCTCTTGCATAATTCCTTGCATTCGATGTTCCTTCAAGTTTATCAAGATAATCTGAAAGAAAATCCTTAAATTCGGATAATCTGAAGAAGAAATGCTCCTGCACCCTGTATTCTGCTTTGCTCCTGCATATCTTGCATACAGGCTCAAGAATCTCCCCTGGCTCAAGATGCTTGCCACAGCCCTGATCACACTCATCGCCTCTTGCTACCGCGCCACACTCAGGGCATATCCCTTCGACATACCGGTCCGGCAGAAATCTGTTGCATGTCCGGCAGTATGCAAGTTCGATCTCCTTTGCAAAGACATAACCATTATCGATCAGCGCATTCACTATTTCTGTGGTACGGTTATGGTTGGTCTCTGATTCCGTGCTTCCGAATTTATCAAATATGATATTTAGCGACTTGAATGTCTGATCAAAGTGATCATGATACTTCTTTACAAGTTCGGATGGTGTTACCTCAAGCTCCTCAGCATTGATCACAATCGGGGTTCCGTGTGCATCGGACCCGCATACAAATACCGTGTTCCTACCCTGTTTCCTTAGCGATCTCACAAAGATGTCAGCCGGGATGTATGTTCTGAGATGCCCGATGTGTGCCGGTCCGTTTGCGTAGGGGAGTCCGCATGTGACAAGTGTTCTTCTCTGCATCTGGTACTGGTTTTAGGCGTTGGGCGATATATTTCTTATGGTCATTTTTCAGCATCTGTTGAAAACCACAGAATCCGCTATAATCAGGAAACTGAAAAGTCTCTGTTATCAGGGTCTTCAATCCTTCAGCTTCACACTGATAAAATACACGATTGCGCACCATGGAATTCCAACGATGATAAGCAGCATCCACAGGCGCTTTGGATTCTGCATTTCGGTATGAAATTCGTGTTCAGATCGTTTTACGCAATCCATCAGCATGACCATCCAGAATGCGAATAACAACACAAGTATCGCTATAACATAATACAGATTCATAACTCACAGATTCATAACTCTGCGCCCAGACCTCTGATCCACTTGTTCAGTTGAGCGCATCTATGTGGCTTGCATTCATCGATGCACCCGACACACGGATCGAACAGGTTTCCAGCGATCAGCAGTTCGAACTTTCGTGTTCCGCCAGTGAACCTGATCCGGTACGTCCGGATGCCATCTACCACCACTGACTCTCGTTCAACCATCGCTGCATCCAGCAACCTGCGAATGATGCGCGTGCATCTCCTGCTATCGATCTCCAGTTCCTTCCATAACTGGTTCTGCAGAATCCCGTCGCTGCTGCGGCGTATCAATTTCAGTGCGCGTTCTTCGATCTCGTCCATCAAACGCCATCTCCTATTCAACAGGGATGATCAGAATGATGTTGTTGCCGCGAAGAACGACCGAGCCGAGAGAACGCAGCCGTTCTCCATCAGCGATTTCAACGGTATCCAGTAGATGCAGGTTCAGATAGTCATCCACGCTCTCAAGCACACCTTCGAGGAGGTGTTTGTCACCTTTCATCTCAACCTGTACACTGGATCCGATCATGCTCTGAACTTTCTTTGTTGGAAACAAGATAACTCCTCAAATAAATTAAATTCCACTAATCTTGTACGATTCGAGGATCACATCCTCTCTCAGATATCCGGTATGATATGTCTTTCCAGTATCAAGGTCATTAACCGTTATTTCAGCTGGCGCGAAGATACCCTTATCGATATCGGAAAACTCGTATCCTGCGCCCTCGAGCGTTTTATAAAAAGGCTTGCCATAGTTATTTGACGTCCTTGCAGGCACCTGTTTGAATATTTCCTCATCGAATCCATTGGTTGTAAGCACCACTGATCCATAGTAGATGATACTGTCGTTTGTCACACCTATCGCACACATCTCGTCATGTGCTACCGGAGCGATCGGCGCGGTTCCTGTTGCATGTTCGATCATTCTCGTATCGAATCCAAGTTCATCCAACCTGTGAACTCCTGTTTCGATCACGCGCCCGGATACCTGGACCGAACCAACAAGACATGCGGTTGGTGCAACCAGCGCATAGACCTGCTCAACGTCAACTCCACATTCGTCTGCGATGAACTGCATAACCCGTTCATCCGGCAGTTTGTCTGACTCGAGTGCAATTATCGCACAGTCGGTGTCATCATGATACGCTATTCGATCGAAGAGACTTTTTGGCTTCTGTGCGAGTGCACGCGCCGGTCCGGAACCCATAGCAACATACTTCTCAACACTGATCTGCCAGCCAGCGGTCTGTGCACCGAGACATGCGATGCATGGATGATCGGTTGCAACCTCGATGAATGATAGCGGCACATTGCCGACCCTGCGCACGCCAAGCGATGCCGTTCCAAGTCCGCCCATGCATACCTCGGCAAAAGCGAGTCCGGCTTCATAGCTTCCGGAAACCTCGATGCCGCAGTCGATGACTGTGGATCCGTTGTCAAGCGTGTGCGCTTTGATCTTGAACTCCTCGCTCCAGTCAATCATATCATCCACGATGTCCAGTGCCTGTTCGTTTACCGATAGCATATCAATCATTTCACGATATTACATGGTACACGCATATAATCGTATCGCTTGAAATAGCCCCGGGCGGATTTGAACCGCCGTCGCAGGTTCCAAGGACCTGCAGGCTTGACCGCTACCCTACGGGGCTATGTACGTATACTTATAGGGTGCGCGACAATATATATTATGGTTATGTCGTCGGATGCGGGAGTTATCGCACTCAAAAACATGAGCATATTATGTGTGTGTGCCGGGATTGCAATTACCATCGGCTATCTTGGGTATTCACAGACAGAATGTTCGCTAACATGTTTTGACGATGCAAGATTAACCTTTTTCATCGAAGGGGACCTCAATCCTGAAAACCAGATGCTGTATGCGAGCCGCCATGATACAGATACGGAAATAATTATTAATAATATAACATATTTTATAAATGGATCTGAACAGGCGATCGATTCGCTGGTATGCGGTAGAAATTGTATGATAATCCGGTCAAGTAACAGAACCACAGTAACAGTAGCTTATGATGTACAATGGAAACCTGTAATCGAACGGTTTCAGATAGCAGGACTTGAGGTTGGGGCAGAGTCTGACTTTTTTATTTATTCTAAGGATGTTATGCAGTCATATCTGCGCATAGAAAAGGATAACGGAGATATTATCTTTAATCAGACATTTAATGGATCAAAAGTCCGCATTAAAATCGATGAAATTGGAAATTATAGAGCATACATGCAGGTATTTGATACCGGATGGTCTGACACATACTATTCGGAATTCACAGCGTTTGCAGGCGTTTCAAGGACGATCGACGATGTGCCGCTGATGATATCGAAGACTGATGAACCTGCATATTCGTCGATCTTTCCACTCACAATCGATCGGAAGGATTGCGGTGCTGTGCTTCTTCTAAAACGCGCATGTAACGGATATCATCGGCTGCTACATGGCAGACTGCTGCCGTATTTATTGTATGCGAAAAACTATGTTAACGATCTCCATGTCACCTCGACCTGATCCGGTCGGTAATCGGGCATCACCATAGAATCCTCGATCTCCAGTGGTTCGCTGCTCTCCAGCATCAACAGTCCAGTGTATGCGATCATCACGCCATTGTCACCCATAAACCTCTTTTCAGGAACATGGAATCTTGCACCGCGATCCTTGCACATCGTCGCAAGCATCTCGCGAAGACGCATATTCGCACCAACGCCGCCTGCGAGCAGCACATCACTTTTTTCTGTGTGCGCAACCGCACGCTCGGTAACTTCGACAATCATGGCGAATGCAGTCTCCTGCAGCGAAAAGCAGACGTCAGCAAGCGAGTATTTGTTAAGCGCCTCCTTTGCAGCAGTTGTAAGTCCGGAAAATGAGAAATCCATTCCTTTCACCACATAAGGAAGCGGAATGTATTTCTTCGCATCCAGTGCCTCGCTCTCGATTCTTGGTCCACCCGGATGTGAAAAACCAGCGTGTCTTGCGAATTTGTCGAGTGCATTTCCGATACCGATATCAAGCGTCTCTCCGAATATGCGGTATCTCCCATTCCGGTATGCGATGACCTGTGAGTTTGCGCCGCTGACATACAGCGTAACCGGATCCTCTACATGGCATTGCCACCGCCCAACCTCGATGTGTGCAACACAGTGATTGACGCCGATCAGAGGAAGATCGAGTGAGAGCGATAAGGCGCGTGCTGCGGTTGCTACCGTTCGAAGACATGGTCCCATTCCGGGTCCCTGTGAGAATGCGATGCCATCGATATGCACATCCCCTGCTGAATCGATCGCCTTGCTGATCACAGACGCGATGTGGGCAGCATGGTGTTGCGCCGCCTCTCTCGGATGAATCCCGCCGGTCTTCGGACGGTATGTCGCAGTCGCCTCTGCAAGGATCTTTTTTTTGGTCACGATTCCCGCGGAGAGGTTCCATGCTGTGCCTTCGATTCCAAGAATGGTTGGATGCATTGCTGGATTTTATTGAGGAGGTGGGTTGTAAACATATCTGCCCTCGCCGGTTATCCATCATCCGGCACAATCTTATTGCATAGCCTTTATATAGTATCAAATATTAATAAGATAGCGATGGCACAACTCTTTGATTTATTTGCAAATAAAAAATATAAAACCCGAATCAGCGAACTGCAACAGCAGATAGAGGAACTGCAGAGAGAGAACCAGAAATTGGAGACAAAGCTGGATAAGAGGATTGAGAAGACGAAAACCGCGATCGCAAGGAAACAGGAGGTCGAAGAGATGCTGAATCGTGCTCAGCAGCGAATAACAACGCTTGAAAATGAACTGGCAACGCAGAGAGAGGAGGCATCTAAAAAGATCACATTCAGCGGAACATATTTATTAAATAAGAAAAGTTTGGAAGATATTGTTGCTGAACTTGGTTCGATACGGTCACCATCCAGAACTCTCCATTCGATTTATTTTAATACGAATGCAAGAATATCCGATTTTGAATTTGAG
>PIXW01000144.1 GCA_003601535.1 ANME-2 cluster archaeon | reverse complement strand
TGAGATGACGGTCGAAAAGTCTGAGAAGTCCAGCAACATGCTCTCATTCTCTGGTGCTCCGATGATCGGGATGATCCTCGTGATCGCGCTGATGGTGGTCATCTACTGGGGTTACCGGAGGCGGAGGTGACCCCCCTCTCACTTTTTTTCTGATCGATATGGCAGAAAGATTTAAGGTATAGCAAATAATTTGGATGTGTCGAACAGACATGGGTGAAACATCCGTTAAGACCAGTTCGCATGAGCGGTCGTCTGTTTAATCAAATGCATACAAGTCAAAACAAACAATATGGAGGCAAAGAATATGAATAAAAGAAATACGATAGTTATGCTGACACTGGCGATCCTCGCGTTCAGCATGATAGGAACCGCAGCCGGGAATGGAAACGAGATAACCTTCGTTCTCGGAACAGATGAAAACCATGCATCACTGGTGAACGCTTCTGGAAATGTTTCAGTCGGGGTCAATATCTACAACACGACTCAGGCAAAGATGCTAAATTTCAGCAATGAAAGCGTGCTATTCTTATCGTCGCTTGATAACGAAACGGTCTCGTGGGTCAACAGTACGATAAGCAGCAGCGCGAAAGTCATCACCTATAATCTGTCCACAACCATCAGCATCGGGAACGTGGATGATGTGAATATCACCAAGTACTGGGTGTATGGTGGCGAGGAGAACATCGAGAATCTCATCACGTACATGGACAACAAGTTTTACGGGAATGCGACCGCGGTAGATCAGCCAAAGCCACCAGGGAACAGACCTAAAATTGCGTTTGTACTCTCTCGACCATGTGCATTAACTCTTGTAAATGGGGCATCCAATGATCCTTTTATCAGCGATATGTTGAATGTGACGGCGTATCTGGGACGTTCAGATCTCAATTTAAGTTACAATTTAAGTGGAAAGGACGTAGTACTCTTGCGAGACCTTGCGCCGTCTGTAGTTGAAAAACTCGAGGGAAGAGTTAATGCGGCCAAGAGCGACGGTGCATATATTATCGCGGTTGGACCCTCTGAGCAATCATACAATCTGCATAACGTAAACATTTCAGACCCGGAATATTCAAATATAACGGAGTACCTGGAATATCCGTCAAAAGAAAACTTCAAACGTCTTATTGTATTTATAGGGGTAAAATTCTGCAATACCAGTGCACAAGTATTGCCACCGGTATCAAGACCGGTCTATGGGATTTACCACCCTTATGCACCAGAGATTTTTACGAATATAACCGACTATGTAGAATGGTATGACTCTGCTGGCAGATACAATAGATCAAACCCAACTGTAGGAATTGTAACTGGCAGTTATAAACGCATGGATCGAGATTCTGCACTGCTTGATGCGTTAATTGAGTCATTTGAATCGAGAAATGTGAATGTCATCGTCTCAACATACACCTATCACGATCCGCATTCTATGGATTATCTGATGGAAGATGGTAAGTCGGTCGTAGATGGTATTATTGCTATATCCCGTGGAAGCCCGATCAATTATAAAAACGCATCACAGGGTATATGCGACCTACAGACGTTAAACGTCACCACACTCAATGGGGCCCGATTATTCTATAGTATGACCCCGGAAGAGTGGGAAGCAGGTTCACATGGTATCCCTCCAGTACAATCGTATCAGGTAGCTTTTGCAGAGTTGGATGGTATAATCGAGCCGATTGTCATCAGCGGAAAGGCAATTGATCCAGTGACTGGTATCGAATATAACAAACCGATCGACTACCAGATCGATTGGCTGACCAACCGGACGATTTCATGGATGAGATTGCACCGTATGAATAATTCGGATAAGAAGATTGTGATACCATATTACAGTGCGGGTGGCGGCAAGGCAAATGTCGGCTCGGATATCGATTATTATCTTGACACACAGGCAAGCCTCACAAACCTGCTGGCGGAAATGGATGAGAGGGGATACGATCTGGGAACTGGATCACTACCAAATAAAACAGAGCTTACCGATTTGATGGCGCATCAGGGAAGCAACTTTGGCGTATGGGCACCCGGATCATTGAATGAAAGGGTAGAACAGGGAAATGTGATACTGATACCGAAGAGTGAATATCTCGAGTGGTTCGGTGAGCTTCCTGACGATAAGCAGAATGAGATGGTCGAGCGATGGGGGCCTCCGCCAGGTAAGATTATGGTCTGGAAAAATGACACGGATGAGTACCTCGTCATTCCGAAAATTCAGTTCGGAAATGTGTTGCTTGCGCCCGATCCTACATGGGGATGGCTCCAGAACGAGTCGGTCATGTACTATAATGGCTCGATACCGCCAACCCATCAGTGCCTCGCATTCTATCTCTGGCTGAACAAGGAATTCGATGCGGATGCGGTCTTTGCGATATTTACCAGCATAGAGGCGATGCCCGGCAAGGAGTGCGGTCTATCAGCGCATGATTGGGGCGCGGTTCTCCTTCAGGATATGCCATTGATCCACATACTGCCGATGGATGCAGAGGGTATATTTGACAGACGAAGGGCGAATATGCTTATCGTTGATTTTATGACGCCAACGATCGTTTCATCCGGATTATACGGAAATTTATCGAGTTTACAGCAAGAGATAAGTCTGTACGATCAGGCTGTAAGTGAGCCAGTGAAAGAAAAATATAAAAATAATATAATTGCAGAATGCCGTAATTTAAGCCTCGGCAGAGATCTGGAAGTCGATCTCAATATAACCGGAAGCAACACTACCACATTCAAAGAGTTTGTCATCCGGTTGAGCAGCTATTTGCAGGAATTAAAGACCGAATACATGCCGTATGGTCCGCACACACTGAGTGAGCCGCCAGCCGGCGACAGTCTGGTTGCACTGGTGGAAGCGATGCTTGGAGATGAGTTCAAGAATAATGTTTCTGCGATAAATTCATCGGAAGGACTCACAACGATGCTGCTAACCGAAGTTCTGCTCAATGGCTCAAGTCCAGATGCTGCACAAAGTGATCTTCTGGGATCAGTATCGAATGGTGTAACAAGCGACCTTGCCCTTGCAGTAGAATACGCAAACCGGATAGATGCATGCACTGTTGAAATACCAAGAATACTGGATGCACTGGAAGGCAAGTATATTCTGCCCGGTTCTAACGGTGATCCCATAAGGAACCCGGATGCCCTGCCCACCGGAAGAGACCTTTGCACATTTGATGCGAGGCTCATACCAACCAAAGAAGCATGGGGGGTCGGCAAAGACCTGGCAGACCAACTACTGGCACAGCATGTCAATGAGACCGGAGACTACCCGCGAAAAATAGCGTTTCTACTCTGGTCAATAGAGACGTCGAGGCATCAGGGCACGATGGAGTCAGAGATATTCCATTTGCTCGGCGTAAAGCCGGTATGGGATAAGAGAGGGCGTGTGAAGGACGTTAAACTGATAAATTCAAGCGAACTTGGCAGACCGAGAATAGATGTAGTCGTTACAACCTCCGGGACATATCGGGATATGTATTCCGGTAAGATCAAACTGATCGACAAAGCAGTTCGTCTTGCAGCACAGGCAAACGATACAGAGTACCCGAACTATGTAAACGAAAGTTCCGAATTGATTTATGATGCATTGATGAAGACTGGAAACTATACCAGCGAAGAGGCACGCAATCTCTCGATGGCACGCATCTTTTCGCCACATCCGGATTCGTACTCGACCGGGCTGCAGAATGCAATACCGGCAAGCAACACATGGAACGATACCGGGAGACTTGCAAACCTCTACATCGATCGTATGAGCTACACATACGGGGAAGACGTGTGGGGCGAACATCTGAACAATCTATTCAGAGAGAACCTTGGTGGAGTCGAAGTATGCATTTTCAGTCGAAGTTCGAATGTTTACGGTGTACTGGATCACCCAGAGGTTGCTGCTTACTTTGGTGGACTTGGTCTTGCAATCAGAAGTCTGACCGGCGAGACCCCGGACATGTACATCAACAATCTAAGAGATCCGAACGATCCAAAAGTCGAGACGCTGAGCCATTTCATGAACCGGGAACTGCGAACACGGTACCTCAATCCGAAATGGATCGAGGGCATGATGGAGCACGGCTACGATGGAAGCCGGTATATGGCGCAGTTCACAGAAGACCTGTGGATGTGGAACGTTGCCACACCGGATCTGGTTACGGATGATATGTGGAATCAAGTCTATGACATCTACGTTCAGGATCCCGAGATGCAGGACTTCTTTGAGAGCAACAATCCGTATGCACAACAGGCTATCACCGCCCGGATGCTCGAAGCTGCACGGAAGAAGGATTCCGAAGGTAACCCCTACTGGGACGCAACGCCCGAGGTGATCAAGAGTCTCGTGAAAGAATATGCGGAGTCCGTCGCTGAGAACGGTGTCACATGCTGCCACCATACCTGTGCAAACCCGTTCCTTGATAAGTTCGTGAGAGGTATCATCTCGGTGCCGGGCGTGGCTGCAAGTTACAGGGAACTCATGGATACAGCCACAGGCAAAATGAGTGCATCTTCG
>PIXW01000143.1 GCA_003601535.1 ANME-2 cluster archaeon | reverse complement strand
CGTGCCGCTGGAGATAGAACACATCATCCCGAAGTCCCGAGGAGGTTCGGATCGCGTATCGAATCTCACGATAGCCTGCCACGAATGCAATCAGTCGAAGGGCAACCGGACAGCAGAGGAGTTCGGATATCCGAGAATACAGGCGAAAGCCGAAAAGACGCTGAAAGCAACCGCGTTCATGAATATTGTGCGGCGGAGAATCGTTGATCTGTTGAAATGCAATCAGACCTTCGGGTACATCACAAAGCATGATCGGATCGAACTTGGTTTACCTAAATCCCACGCGAATGATGCGTATGTGATCGCCGGCGGTAATGGGCAGACGCGATCTGATAGCATCATCATCGGAAAACAGGTAAGGCGACAAAACCGATCATTATACAAAGCTAACTTCCTCAAAGGCGGGCGTTTAAAACGAAACACTGTAAAAGAAGTAAATGGATTCAGGAGGTATGATAAAGTGAAATACGACAACAAAGAGTGTTTTGTGCACGGATTAAGAAGATCTGGTTATTTCGACATCCGATCTGTGGATGGAAGTAAAATCGGTGTTTCTGTGAATAGTAAGAAGCTAACGTTTCTGGAAAGAGCAAAAGGAATTATACAGGAGGCGCAATTCCTCCCCACCCTTGCGGACGGGGTCTCCTTGCGCAGTTAAGATGAAGGTTCAGCATACGAGGGTGAACTTCGAGGACCTGACGGTTGGGGGGGACACGCCTCTCCACCGTCTCGATTCCAGAGTGAAGATTATTTTTGTCGTTGTGCTCCTGTTCGGGATCGCTGCGCTCCTGCACCCTGAAATCCCCATTGTAATATTTACTTTATCTACACTCACCTCACTTGTGATTGGAATATCTCCAGGAACACTTCTGAAACGGTTGATCGTGCCGTTCAGCATCGCAATCGTTGTGCTCGTTGTCGTAGCTTTTACTTATGGTGGCAGTGACGAAATATGGTATTTCAGAGGATTTTCTGTTTATAACGAGTCCCTGTCATTCGCTCTCCTGCTATTTACCAGATTGATGGCGTCGATCTCGGTTTTAAATCTATTCATCGTGGTTACTCCGGTCACCGATGCGATGGATGCGTTGAGGTGGTTCAGGGTCCCGAATGTGGTGGTCGATCTTGCTGCGATGATGCTGCGCTACATCCAGCTGCTATCGAAGGAGAATGTGCGGATGACCCAAGCAAAGGAGTCGAGATGCGGCTTTTCAGACCGGCTCGGGTATGTGAAACGCATGAAGAATCTTGGTGAGACCGGGGGCGCACTGATACTGCGCGCATTCAACCGGAGTGAGCGAGTGTACATGGCAATGCTTTCGCGTGGCTACAGTGTCAATTCGAGGATCGTCCGGTGCAAGCCTCTCGCAATCGAAAATGCGCTCTTATGTGTTGGATCTATAGTTATGGTTCTATCTCTCGTGTATATCGATCGAGTCCTGATTTAAAGGTGATCGTATTGGACGATATCGTTTTACGCACCTCAAATCTACATTACACCTATCCGGATGGAGCCCGTGCATTAAACGGGATCAACTTTGAAGCGAGACGTTGTAAGAAGACAGCAATCATAGGTCCGAACGGTTCTGGCAAATCCACGCTCTTCCTGCACTTCAACGGACTGTACCGCCCGACTGCCGGGGCGGTGTATGTGAATGGCGCGGAGATAACCGATAAGAATATCGATACTATTCGAAGAACGGTCGGGCTTGTATTTCAGGACCCTGATGATCAGTTGTTTGCTCCAACCGTCCGGGACGATGTTGCATTCGGACCTGCAAATCTGGGACTTTCCCGGTATGAGATCGAGACGCGAGTTGAGGACGTGTTGACGATGCTCGGCATCAGTGACCTGCGAGACCGGAACGTGGACAACTTGAGTGGCGGTCAGAAGAAGACGGTTGCAATAGCAGGCGTTCTTGCAATGGAGCCTGATATCATTGTACTTGATGAGCCCACATCCGGACTCGACCCGGAGAGTACTACAGAGATCGTTGAGATCACAGAGGAACTCACTGCTGCAGGAAAGTCCATCATCATCTCGACCCATGATGTGGATCTCGCACTATCATGGGCAGATGAGATCTATGTGCTAAAATCAGGAACTGTTTATAGGTCAGGAACACCGCGTGAGATTTTTGGCGACAAGAAACTGATAGGCGAGACTAAACTTAGATTTCCCACCGTCACAAAGACTTTTATCGAATTTAAAAATCGTAAAATATTGGATTGCACCGGTTGTACAATGCCGCGGGATGTGCTTGATCTTGTGGACGGATTCGATAAGAATGAGCATGTTCACGGGCGTATCGATGTTATACGTGTCGTGAGAGGTACAATTGATATGGCTGCCATCTGTTCTGCGGTGCGGAACCGGGACTTCGACAGAATCGGAGCGATGGGAACTGCTTCGAAGGCTGTGGCGGTGGAACTCGGGATCACCTGTGATTATTCGACCGATGTGATCCAGTCTGCAATTTCCGCAGCAGTCCGCGGGTTAAATGTTCTTGTTCTGGCATCAGGCGGCATGGCGGATCTTGTTTTGTCTCGGGTTTCGGAACGGAATACGAGAGATGGGCAGCAGATCGAGTGCGAGATAATTCTGTGAGGACACGGGCGTCCGGTCGTATAAACTTTGGATTATGGAGGTGGTCCCGCAATTATCATAATCATGCGTAAAATATTTAATCAACTGATGGCATGACCTCTGATCAGGAAATCCGGAATGTTGCAGAAGGTGGTTAACATCAGCAAATCTCATTTTTAAAAATTGAGTTAGCAGTCTCGACAATCTGCAATATTTAATAAACCTCCGATCACATTGAAACCGCATGACGCCAACCATTACGCTAGCCGAACTGAACAAATTACTCGAAGATGTACTTGAACTGAAAGGTGTTGAGATAGAAGGGGATTTCGAGATTGAACTTATCGACACCGGTGCAGGCATCGATCGTGGGGTGGCGCAGGCAGCCGGATACGAGGCTATCCAGATTGCAGCGCGGTTGGTTGATCTTGCCAGGATGCTGGGTTGCGAGGTCGAATCAGCACTACCATTTCCCACAGAACCGACACCGGCAACAGTACCGTCCGCAATCCCGCAGGAGTTGATCCCGGCATCGTTTGACGTGGACACGGTCTCTGAATGGAAGTATGGAATCGAGGAGGTTGTACTTGGTGCGACATCCTCTGACGGCGGAACCCGCAAGAACACGGTTACGCTTGGTGGCGAACATGCACTGCCATTCTACTTTGATGCGCCGATGCCCAACCCGAACCATGTCTCCATCGATGTCTTTGACATGCCCATTGGGATGGCACGCGCTGTACGCATGAACTACGAGGATGTGCTCGAAAGTCCATCCGAGTGGGCAAAGAAGGTAGTTTCAAAATTTGGCGCTGATATGGTCACGATCCACCTGATCAGCACCGATCCGTCGATCAAGGACACTCCTCCCGGAGAGGCAGCGAAGGTGGTCGAGGATGTCCTGCAGGCGGTCGATGTTCCGCTCATCATCGGTGGTTCTGGCAGTCCTGATAAGGATCCAGAGGTTCTTGAAAAGGCAGCAGAAGCTGCTGAGGGCGAACGATGTCTGATTGCTTCCGCGAATCTCAATATGGATTACCAGCGGATTGCAGGCGCTGCAAAGAAGTACGGACATGCGATTCTTTCGTGGACGCAGCTCGAGATCAATGCGCAGAAGGAACTCAACCGCAAACTGATGAAACAGTGCGGGATCGAGCGCAGTGATATCGTGATGGATCCGACAACAGCAGCGCTCGGTTATGGTCTTGATTACGCATACTCGAATATCGAGCGGATCCGGATCGCAGGTTTAATCGGGGATCAGGAATTGAACTTCCCGATGTCGTCAGGAACCACGAACGCATGGGGCGCGCGAGAGGCATGGATGAGCACATCGCCGATCAAAGAGGATTCGGACTGGGGACCCCGTGAGTACAGGGGACCGATCTGGGAGATTACAACAGGGCTTGCGCTTGCGCTTGCAGGCGTTGATCTGTTCATGATGATGCATCCAACATCGGTTCAGGCGTTGAAGACAGTGACAGGTATGCTGCGCGGCAATGGTAATAGTGAACCTGCAGATATCGTGGATTGGGTTCGTATGAAGGTAGAGTGATATTTAGCTCCATGGCTCGAGCAGACATGCAGGACATTGATCCCTGAGTGCACATTCACCGCACAATCTCGGACGCTGATTGCAGCCAGCACGTTTGAGATACTGCGCAGCGAGTTCTGCCTCGCTGCCGCTGGCTGGAATCTCAGCCGGATAATATCCTGACCACGCCACATCAGTGAGACCGATATCTTTGCACTGGCGGGTCAGATCGTTCATCAGATCCCTGCTCGGTCCTGGATGGTAGTACAGTATGAAGTTCGGTCGAAACCCGATCAATCGATACGGTATCGATGGATCGATCTCTGCAAGGAATGCTGCGATCTTTGCGATCTGGTGCTCGGTTATGCCTGGTATCACCACCGTTCTGAAGACACGGATATCCTCTCTGGCTCTCTTTGCAAGGACGCTCGCATTTCTGAGTACCGGCGCAGACGGTGCACCTGTCAGCATCTGATGCACATCAGTATCATACGCCTTGATCTCAAAGGAGATCGATGTAGATATGTCCATCACCCGTTCCAGGGTATCAGGTGTGCAGAAACCATTGGTTGCGATCCCAACGCCGATATCAGGATTGCTCTCATGGATCTTCTGCACCACCTCCTCGATGTACGGCAGATGGATCGTTGGCTCGCCTCCTGTGAAACTGATCTTATCGGTGTCAGGCATCATTCTCGCCATCGCTTCATCCGCAAGCACTGCCGGCTCCACATAATCCCGGTAGAACCAACATGCGTCAGGGTACTGTGATATCCGGTACGCATTGCAGTAGATGCACCGGAAGGAACATCCGAGCATGGTGACCGAGTAACTGTGGAGCGTCTTTGAGAGCATCGTGTATGCGATATGCGGCAGCCCAGCCCTGCAGACGCCGCGCTCACCTTTGAGCCGGTTTACTCCACATCTCCATTCACAGAGATTGCATCGCGTAAGTTCATTCATATTCCGGCAGTCACCAGGAACGATTCTATTCATGCCCCTACTTATGCGGTTCGATTGTGAAGTTCCATACCCGTGATCCCGAATGCTGATGGCAGACACAATCGAGGACATGCGCATTCACGATACCTGCTGATGTTATAACCCGGTAACGGTGAGTGCATCGCTGAACTACTATAGTTAGATCATCGGTATTAATCCAGTTCCACGCTTTCGCATCAGCGGTTAATTCTTTCCCTTTCGCCTCCTTTTTCGGCATTATGAATAGTTTATCGGTATAATACTTTTTAAATCCGGTAAATTCCGAATCCACCCACAAAAATCCATCCACAAAGCTACACCTCCTGGAAACACTACAGACGGTGGTGAAAATTCCTCCTTGCACATCCGATAACCATGTCTTTTTCCATTTTAATTTAATTAATGATGTT
>PIXW01000142.1 GCA_003601535.1 ANME-2 cluster archaeon | reverse complement strand
TCTTCTCAAAGCCGCACTCCTTTGCGATCTCGAGGAGTCCTTTATCAACAAACCCGCCGCCGTCTTCGAGCATCTCGATTCGCGCCTTAACCGACGGGTCCTGCATGTTGAAGCCGAGGATGACAACACCCTCGATCTGTGATCGAGAGAGCGCATCGATCTCTGGCTCCTCGATCATCATGTTTATGGCGTTATACATCGTCCTGCTGCCGAACTGCTCGCTTGCATGGGACAGTCCTGCAAGCCTCGCCTCAAGATCTGCCGAATCAACGATGAGCGGCGCATCTGTGCGGTCTGCCACAAAGTCGAGTCCTTTGATCATGAGGTCAGGGGTCACGCCAACCACCTGGAATATGTACGGGGTGTTCGTGGCGTCACAGGCTTCCTCGACCTCTACAATCAGCGATTCCGCTTTCTCTTCGTCGAATATACCTGCATTCACATCAACGATATTATGTCCGTCATAGAAGATCGTAGGAATGATTACGGTCGGGTTCTCGCCGATCTGCCCGCCGATCGTAACATTTCCTATCTCGATTATCTGCTGCTTTCGCGCGAATTTGAACATGCTACTATTCTGGTATACTTCGATGGATTATAATGTATCGATCTGCCGTGGAGCATATCAGACATCCCTGTTGATAGCTGAGAATTGTGGTGGGAGTCGAACTTGCCATGATCGACACACATACGGCAGTGAACGTGGATCATGTCCATCTGCTTGTGAAATATCCTCCGAAGTATTCTGTGATCTATATGGCCACGAGAATAAAAAGGAGGGCAGCAGAGAACTACGCAAGGCGTTCCCACACCTCATGGAATGGTGCGCTAAAGGTCTGTTGGGCACCATCCTGTTTTCATGGCTCGGTTGATCCTGGATGGGAGGTTGTGGAGAGATAGATACAGAATCAGGAGAAGCCAAATGCAAAAACACAGTATACAGGCTCTGTACTTAAGTCAGGGGTTTAGTGACTTCGGGAGACCAACATGGCTGGCATAGAGGTCGAGACGGTCTGTGTGGCCGTCAGAATGATCATGTAAGATCTACAAAACCGTCTGCCAACGCCGTACGAGATGATATGACCGGATATTATTTCATATAATTAATAAAAATAAAGAAACAGGAATGGTCGCATAATTTCCTGTCACATCGAATCTATTCTTTGAAAGCATGATTCCCTTTCTTCCGGGAAATGTGCGCAGTCCTTTGTAATCGCTTTTTTGTATTTTATTTTGAAATTTCAATTCAATTGGAAGCAGTTCATTCTCTCCGGGCTTCAGTACAAAATCCACTTCTTTTCCTCCTCCGCTCTTCTTCCAGTAAAAAACATGTTCGTGTGGGGCAAAAACATCGCTTGGGAATGTGTTATACATTAACCGGACAAGATGGTTTTCAACGACCGACTCTACTAATTTACTCTTATCTTCAGGATTATCAAGGTATGATTGAGTTCCATTGAAATAATCTGTCAACCCTGTTACCCATGATCTCATAGAATGGAAAATAAAAGGATCCTGAAAGTATATCTTCTTTTCTTTTTTGAAACAAGCGTTTTTTCTCACTATGTCAACCGAATACAGTATGTTTAATACAAAGGAATCCACCAGACTCTCTGTGTATCTCGAGACTGTGTTATGCGATCCGATATCCGTATCTTTAACGATGCTCTGCCAGCTAACATTCGTTGTTAGTTTACTCACGATGCTTCGCAGTATCTGCTTTACGTACGTCTCCTGAAACTGCCATCTTGCCAGATCGCCGATCAGTGAACGGATATACAGTTCATATATGCTGTTATCAATTCTATTTTTTGAAAAAAAATCGTTGATCGATCTGGGAACTCCACCTGTGATGAGATATTGCTCAAGTAACCGATCCAGTTCGTCCTGATAAATTCGCAATAGCGATAATACAGGATCTATCTCTTTATCGAACAATCCGAAGATGATGTTCCGCCTTTTTTCGGATTGAAAAAGATCGTTTTTCTCAAATAACTCTCTAATTGCGGGGTTGAGGGTTTCTGCAAATTCAGCAAATTTCATAGGCAGCAGTATTTTATTTAGTGGCTCCTCACCTTCGCCCCGCCTTCCAGGTAATCTCTCAATACTGTGTTTAATGTCAATGGAATGCGATCCGGTTAAAATAACTGATGTGTTCTTTAAAATCCCGGCATCAACCAGATGCTTCAGTCCTTTTTCCCAGTTCTTTACCGACGAGATCTCATCCAGAAATATGTACTTTCGGTCCAACTGAAATGTCAGAGCCCAGTCCAGATACTCGTTTATAACTTCAAATAGTTCCTTTTCATTGGCCACGAGGTCACAGCTATAATAAAAGATGCTTTTAGAATCCTTACCCTCTGCTAACAAATCTTTTATCAGAAGTTTGATTAACGTCGTTTTTCCAACCTGTCTGGGTCCCCTGAGGGTGTATATCTTATCTTTATCAAAATTTATATAATATTTGATTCGGGGCTTCCATTGAATTGTTGCAGCTTCGAATTCCTTTATTCTCTCGTCATTGGATATCTCAGACGGATCTCTCCACCATGGATTGTGCTGTGGAATCTTATGATCCATACTGGTATATGATGTGACTTCTTGTTTATATAACTTTGGTCAGCTGATTGACCAACTCTTTATAAATAAGTGGTCAAGACAATGACTGCTTATTCATAGATCCTTTCCGTTCCATGTAATCGAAAGGAACCTGTTTTTCTTCAGGTAAGACGACGCCATTAATTCGGGTAGTTTTCATGATGGTGCAGTTGAAATAAACCCATATCATGCGCTGCCGCCTCTACTCCACATACCTTCGCATATCCTCTCACACGCACGACCCCGAATTCATTTTAGTGGTGGCACGGCCGAGGCGGTCATACAGATTCTACCACCCCATGAGATTTACCAGCACCAGCGCGATAACAGCGCCAAGGGTAACCCCGATACACCGTCCGATCATCGTTCCTCTGCTCTGTATGATTTCTGCGCCAGCAAACTCGATATTCTCCTCAGCCTGATCCAGCCGCTTCATCATCTTCTCGTAGTCCATAGCAAACCCTCCTCAGAATCCTCCCGCACCAACAAGCATCAGCAACAGCGCACAGAGAAACCCGATCACGATATAGATCCTCGTCCCGTAGATCCCTGAGTACGTGCGCTGATCCCTGCCGATCAGGAGTGCTCGCCGTTTTATGCTCTCTGTCATCCGCTCAATCTCCCGTGTATTCGGGGCATGAAGTTCAGGGATCATCTCTTCTTCTTTTTTGGCTCTCATAAAAACCTCCTGATTGCAAAGATTAACAACGTGGCAACAAAACCAGATGTCAGCCCCTGCCAGATTCCGGATACTATGCCTGACATAAATTTATTCAGTTTGCCGAGATCCTTCATTTCCTGCTCAAGGATACGCAGTCTCGACTCTATCGAGACCGCTTCCGGCGTCAGGATCGTGTCGCTCCCCTCATCTGCCTGTGCCGCCTTTCCAAGGGCAACGACCATCGGTTCTGCAGGAAATGGTTCCTTTGGAGCACAGGCATCGATCGCCTGCTTAATCTGCTCCATATCCTCGACATTCACGAGATCGATGATCTCAACCTGCTCCCTGAACCGATCAACCTCCTTTGAGCTCAGATTCGAGATGAACGGGATTGCGCCGGATGCGCCGATGATCCTGTTCTTCTCATCGATTCCGGACCTGTGAATCGCAAGGAATGCATCACCAGCAAGATGTCCGTGAACCTCGGCTCCACAGACGATGAGATACCTGATATTGGGGTTTGAGATGATGTTTGCGATCACCTTCTCGATCCCGATGTTCTCGGTCTTCATGGTTCCGGAGATCGCTATCCTGTCGATCACTCCTGATACATCGATGCTGCTTCCGAGCGTTACCAGTACGATCTGATTCGTCTCATCGCCGACCGTGAACTCACCTGATACAGCGGGCCAACCCATCTCATAGACCCCCTGCAAGAATCACGATCAAGAGGATTGCAACCGCAGCAAGCCCGAGAATGAAACCGATTACGGCATTGGAGACCTTTCCGAGGTTCAGGTAGATCCCCTCGCGATTCGGATACGACGGATACGGTACTGTGGCTGGATTCAGCGAATCCACAAGATCTATTGCGGCGCGTTCGATCTCTTCGATCCCTTCGGATAGCTCCGCAATATTCGCAATCGGTGTGCGGGGGTCCATCTCGGCTGCAATGCCACTTGCAGGGTCGATTGCAACGTTTACGTCCGGGTCTAGTATCACGTACATGATTCAATGCTCCGCAGGTGGATATCCGGTCCACCTTATCTCGTAGATATCAGATTTAACCAGCCTGTACCACGCAACGACCGCGATTACGAGTCCACAAGCACTCGCCGCAACGATTGCCACATCACCCGAGACCGGTATCGATGATCTGCTTGCAAGCATCGCAACGATTCCGATCACAAGCGTTGTCATACATGCCTCGACAAGAGCGAGCAGTAATGTGCGCTTCTGGTTCTCTCCGGCACCGGTGCTGGCGTTGTATGGATGCAACACCGCAAGTGTAATTATTATGTAAATAAATGGATATAACCCATAGTCGCTTCCGAGGATCAGGAGAGATCCTGCTGTGATCATGGCAGTGGACATCGCGATGACTGCACTGTTCAGCTCAATTCTCGGAATCCTCATCCGTATCACCTTATCTGCGAGTATCCCTGTCGCAAGACCGATCACAAGCGAGATTGCAACAACCGCTGCCACATACAAAAGCGGCGTTGATCTGCAAGAGACTGACAGCGATACTACGAATGCGGATGTTGCGCCAACAGCAGTTCCCCAGTAGCCAATGGATGCATTTCCAGTACCGAGCCCGTACATTGCCATGCCACGAATCGAGTTTGCCGCGGATAAGAACGGAAGCCAGAGAAAGACGATTCCGATCGATATCCCGTGCCCGATCAGGAGGATCCCTGCTATGCCGCTTAATAGTGCCGCTCCAAAGAGTGTGTGGATCTGTATCTCCTTCACGCCACCACCCCGGAGACTGCAAGCCAGGAGATCGCATAGATTACACACGCCACAATCGAGGATGTGACAAGGCAGCTGATAAACGTCCTGTGCATACTCCTGATCTTCATGTCAAACATTCCTTCTGTCTTTCCAACAAGCACATAAGCCGGGAGCACGCTGTTTATCAGGAACACGCCAGCAGCAACGATTCCTGCAAGTGCTACCGCATTCTCAGTGGAAATTGCTGGCAGAGTCATCGAATATACTGCATAAAAGACGAGAGCGCCACCAGCACCACCCATGAGTGCGCCGATTGTGCCGCTCACAACAGTCTGAAAGGGCATGCCGTGACCATCGGTTCCGGGTGATCTGTACCCCTCCTGCTCAAAACCCGTGATGATGTCCTTTGTGCCGCCGAACGTGGATTTTCCTGATGCAGTCTGACCTGATACCGGTGGAGTACCTATGCCGAATGCAAGAACGATATTTCCGCAGAGAATCGTTATCAGAAGCATCAATGCAGATCCGACCGCGCCGGATATGATGACCGGTGCAAGCCCGGAATCGATGCTGTATGCCGCGGCATAGATACCGGCAAGACCCGCACCTGCTGATAGCATGCTCGGTCCTGTTGCGATACCTGTTGCGGCAGCCATTGCGCCTGTCGCGCTCGCCGGGATGAAGTGGACACAGACTCCGACGAGAACGCCGCC
This sequence comes from ANME-2 cluster archaeon, assembly GCA_003601535.1. Classification (GTDB taxonomy): domain Archaea; phylum Halobacteriota; class Methanosarcinia; order Methanosarcinales; family Methanogasteraceae; genus Methanogaster_B. The sequence continues at coordinate 3,081 of PIXW01000142.1, read as the reverse complement.
TGCAATTATCATGATTGTGGCTGTTACCGGGTCTATCATGTTTCAGTCCTCCGCATATCGTCCGTATCTCTTCCGGGTATATACCTCAAGCAGGTATATGAATATTAGAATAATCAGAACAAGCACCGACACGACGATAACGCCAGTCCAAACGCCAGCAAACGTGAACAACCTGCTCCACGCATCAAGAAAGATGAGCATACCAAAAGCAAGACCTGTGACCAGCCCCCCAAACCGCATCGTGAAGTACGGCGTGTCCACAGAGTTGCGGTAGCCGTACTCCCCCTTCACATCGATATCGCCCTGAACAGAGATCGGGATGCCCGAACCAAATATGTAATGCTGGTAGAGCCGCTCTGCACCGTAATATATATCGCCTGTGGATGATCCGATTGCGCCAATCGTTATCCCGAAGAAGAGCGCAATGAGCGGAACTGAAAATGGATTTCCAAGCAGACCATGCGCGGCAAAGGCTAACAGGGTCAGTATAAGCGCGGTCAAGAAGCCATACGCAGCGTCGAGGGGTAGTGGTGTGAGTAAAGAATCCCAGTACAGCGTCTGCTCAAAGTTCTTCATGCTCGCAATCCTTGAGATGTGAGATAATGCCCCATAAGCACACAGTAACAGTGTGGAAGCTGCGGCTCCAATGATCGATGCGATCAGCACAGAGAATGCATCCCCTCCGAAATGCGCTGTTAGGAGATATGCGATCGTTGCAGCGGTTGTCGCCCAGAGCGCGTTTGCCGGAGGCTCACCAGAGATTGCTTTATTGAAATAACGGTGTCGGTTACCGATCTGCGGTGCAAGCTGCACCTGCGAGTTCGGATTGCTCGCAGAACCCGCGTTTGATTCGCTGTCCTCGAAGATCCCTGCAAGGAATGCGAGGAAACCCGCGAGCGCCGTTCCGAGCAGGAGTGAGATGGCTGCCATTGTAGTTTTAGGGGGCGATTGGGAGTGATAAATATTTTGGTTGTTGGAGGAATGAGAATTTTTTCGTCAGCGTAAACGGGAGAATGGAGCATCTACACCGCTCTGGTGATGGTGTATGAAACGTCCCTGTTCTTGTCCCGTATCCTGACACACCACTCTACCAGAACGCTGTCTGCCCGCGGCCCGGCTGATCGGTATGCGGCGACAGCAGTCAGGCGCTGTAATGATCTGAAACATAAAGTTTTATCTCCCGCCAGATCGAGTACAGATCAATGCATGAATCACTGATTGTGGAGGAGTTTGCGAACGCAGGATACCAGATCAGTCCGGATGCGGTCGCGCTGATCGATTCATGTCAATCGCCAACCACGCTTGTGGAACAGGTGCTGCAATCGCTGGATGACTCGGTGCTTGTCGTATGCAGGGAGCACATCAGATCCGGTGATAAAAAAAGTCCGGAAAAGCCGCTTCCCGGGGTGAACATACTCTCTGACATCAGCAATGAGTCAACCTGTGTTGGAGAATATGCTGAGTTCGTACGGTACTTTCGGGATCGGTACACACGGTTGAGCGGCATCATCCGCGGGAGGGTCACCGCTCGTCCGATCGAATCACTGCAAGCAGGAAGACGGCAGGAATACAACAGCGTCTCGATCATCGGCATGGTTTCTGATACCAAAATAACATCAAACGGCAACAGACTGCTGGAACTTGAGGATCCGACAGGTTCGTTTCCGGTGCTGGTCCGGCCTTCTGATCGCGATCTGTGGGATACTGCATCAGGGATCGTCCATGACGAGGTGATCGGCGTAACTGGTTCGCTCACAAGAGATGGCAGGTTGATGATCGTAAAGAGCATCGTTATGCCAGACATCCCGAACCACCATAACCAGCAACTTGGAGCGAAGGAAACTGGATCTGGGGATGAAAGCAGCCATGCAGTCCTGATCTCGGATGTGCATGTCGGAAGCAATACGTTTCTGGAGGATGCGTTCTGTGAATTCATCGATTATCTTGGTGATTGCTCCGAACCGGTGCGATATCTGATCATAGCAGGCGATCTTGTGGATGGTGTCGGTGTATATCCAGGTCAGGAGCATGAACTGAAGATCCCTGATGTATATGAACAGTATAAATGTGCAGCAAAATATCTAAAAAAGGTTCCAAAGAACATCAGGATCATAATCGCACCTGGCAACCATGACGCAGTGAGGCTCGCAGAACCGCAGCCTGCACTGCCTGAGAAGATCCGGTCGATCTTCCGGGATGATGTGGTGTTCGTTGGCAATCCAGCGCTAATCGAGATTGATGGTGTGAGAATCCTGATCTATCATGGACGGTCGATGGATGATCTGATCGCAACCATACCAAACATGAGTTATCAGCATCCGGCTCAGGCTATGATCGAGATGCTCAAGCGCAGGCATCTTGCACCCATGTATGGCGGCAGGGTATCCATCGCGCCTGAGACGAAAGATCATTTCGTGATCGACCGGATACCGCATATCCTGCACTGCGGACATGTGCACACGGTAGGACTCGAGCGATACAAAGGCGTTACCGTGGTCAATGCCGGAACATGGCAGTCACAGACCGAGTTTCAGAGACGGGTGAACCTTGTGCCGGTACCAGCATACGCTGCTATCGTTGATCTCGGGGCGCTCGACACAAGGATGATCAGGTTTGCATGACATTACAGCAAAACTTAAGGATCACTGGATTTCAAAGCATTATACGATAGATATGTACGAGATAGAGGACTGACGCATAGACAACAGGGCGCTGTTACGTTGTTATGCCACTGAAACTCCGGGAATGGCTGAACCTCAGCATAACTCTTCTCGATACTCTTGTGTATTCTTGCGGATTGAGAGATAGTGGCAACCGCGCAAGGTTTATGTTCACACCTCCTCAACTTCAGTTCAATGGAAAATATGCAGCAGACCACACTTCCGCCAAAGTCGAGTTTCAGTGAGTGGTATCATGAACTGCTCGCTGCTGCTGAAATTATGGACATCAGATACCCTGTCAAGGGTCTGTATGTGTGGTATCCCTTCGGATTTGCGCTCAGGAATAATATCTATTCGATCATCAGGGAACTCCTGAACAAGGATGGTCACGAGGAGGCATTATTCCCGCTTTTAATCCCTG
>PIXW01000141.1 GCA_003601535.1 ANME-2 cluster archaeon | reverse complement strand
TTGATCGATATGAAAGATACATCCGAGTTGATGATGGATCTTGCATACTCTGCTGTAATCTACGATGATCGGGAGATCGCGATGGAGGTTATCCGTCTCGAAGAGAATATGGACACGCTCGGTTATTACATGCAGATATCAGCGATGTTAAGCGCACGGCGGCTTGAGGAGGCAGAAGCCCTCGCAGGTGTGCTGCAGGCTGGTGCGGCAGCCGAGAACATCTCGAATGCCGCAGGAGACATTGCAAAGATTGCACTGCTCGATCTCGGAATACCAGCCGAACTGAAGATGGATCTACGGAGTGCTGAGGAGACCATCGCCAGAGCGACGGTCAGTTCCGAATCGCCGATGGCAGGACGTAACCTCGAAGAGATCGAACTCGAGACCGAGACCGGCATGTGGGCGATTGCGATCAGACGTGGGAGGAACTGGATATATGATCCGGATCACAGCACTGTGATCAGAGAGGGCGATGTGATCTTTGTACGCGGGCACGACGAGGGTGTGCCGTTATTTATGGAACATGCGACCTGCGAACGATATCAGCGAACCGCAATCGAGCCAGAATATGCCTTTCGCGACCTCGACCGTGCCGTTGATCTGATTGTGGAGATGAAGAACATGTCTGAACTTGCGGTTGGACTTGCCTATTCTGCGATGCTCTTTTATAACAAGGATATTGCGCAGGAAGTGAAATACATCGAGGATAAGATGGACGGCATGAAGTACGAACTCCAGCACTGGGTGCTTGAATCAGCAAAGCACATCGATAAGGTGGATCAACTCCGTGGACTGCTGCATCTTGCCAATTCCTCTGAAGCGATCTCTGACGCGGCTTATGACATCGCAGATGTGGTGCTGCGAGAGATCGAACCGCATCCGATCATGTCGCTTGCCGTACGTGAGTCTGATGAAGTGGTCACCAAATTGCAGATCGCATCAGGTTCGATTGCTGATGCAAGGTCGCTCGGTGAACTGAAACTCGAGACCGAGACCGGAATGCATATCATGGCAGTCAAACGCGAGGATCGCTGGATCTATAGCCCTGGTGCAAGAACGATCTTGCATGCAGGCGATGTGCTTATTGCAAGAGGCACAAAGAGCGGCGAAGAATTGCTCATCAGGATGTGTTCGGATAAGCAAGCCTCATAACTCATCAGATACTGTGTGAACCGACATATTTAAGGTAGTAACGTTTCACGTACGAGATGTCATGCTTCCCACAGACGTAATCGATCGCGCTCATGCAGGCAGATGCACAAAAGAGGATGCGTTGTTGCTCGCAGCCGTACCGCTTTCCGAACTCTTCGCACTGGCAGATGAACTACGTGCAGAAGCGGTCGGCGATGCAGTGACATACATTCTCAACCGGAACATCAATTTCACAAGTATGTGTACCGGAACCTGCCGGTTCTGCGCTTTCAGAGAGGATGATGGCTACAAACTCGAGATACCAGAGATTTTGAGGAAGGTCGAGGAGGCTGTTTGTGCCGGGGCAACCGAGATCTGTATTCAGGGGGGGTTGCGACAGGATATGCGATTGGATGATTACTGCGGGATTCTTGAGTCGATCAAATTCGAATTTCCTAGTGTTCACCTGCATGCATACTCCCCGATGGAGGTGTGGCATGCAGCAACAGGAGTAGGGGATGGTGTGAGCATCAGGGATGCACTCACCGCACTCAAAAAGTCCGGTCTTGGCACGATGCCAGGAACAGCAGCAGAGATCCTTGTGGATGAGGTGCGTGCAAGGATCTGTCCTGATAAGTTGAATACCAGCCAGTGGGTAGAGGTCATCAGAACCGCACACCGTCTCGGCATAAAAACGACAGCGACGATCATGTACGGGCACATCGAATCGGTGCAAGACCGTATTGACCATCTATTCCTGATTCGGGACATACAGGCTGAAACACACGGATTCACAGAGTTCGTGCCGCTGCCATTTATGCCGTACAACAATGAACTCGGCAGGACGATGATCCGGAATGGAAATTACGGCACCACCGGTATCGATGATCTGCGCATGCATGCGATTGCACGAATCGTGCTTCACACCCACATCCAGAACATACAGGCTAGCTGGGTGAAACTCGGACCGAAACTGGCGCAGTACGCTCTTTGCTGTGGCGCAAACGATCTCGGAGGTACACTCATGGAAGAGAAGATATCAAAATCAGCAGGCGCGACAGCAGGCGAATACATGCCGCCACCAGAGTTCGACTGGATCATCAGGAATGCCGGAAGAGTTCCGAAGGTGAGGAATACGTTATATGAATACATCTAATCCAGAGAGTCGTACAATGACCAGTGCAGCAGTGATCGGTGTTGTTGGTTACCATAACACAGGAAAAACGACGCTCGTCTGTAGATTGATTGAACGGTTGATCGAAGGTGGTTATTCCGTATCAACGATTAAAAATATACCGAGAGAAGACTTTTTTATGGATGTTCAGGGAACAGACACATGGAAACATGGCGAGTCCGGTGCCAGGGTTGTGGTCGCAAGCTCGCCGAATGAAACCTCGTTCATCGTCAAGGATACTCTAACATTCGATGAAATGATAAGAATCGTGGACCTTATATCATCTCCTGATCTGATACTGGTCGAGGGGCATAAGAGCGAGGATATTCCAAAGATCGTGCTCGGAGACCCCCATATCGATGGCGACGGGCGCAGATATGATCCTGATGTGGATAATTTCGAGGACATCCTCGATTACATAACCAGAATTGTCGAGATCAACAGGATATACAACCAACTTCCGAAGATGAACTGCGGCAAATGCGGATACGATGACTGCATGGACATGGCAGAGGCAATTTTCCGCAACGAGAAGACACTGGCGGATTGCGTGATGCATAACGGATATGTGAGCGCTACCGTTGGTGGAAAGGAAGTTCCAATGGGACCGTTTGTTCAGGATATCGTGTCAAAAACGATTGCCGGGATGATCTCTTCCTTGAAAGGCGTCGGTTATGCAGACATCGATTCCGATATCGTAATTAGAATAAGGCACGAGCATGACTGACAGATTGAAGATCGGAGTATTCGGATGCGGCGCTATAGGGAGCGCGATATGTCGCGCAATCGATGAGAAGGCGATCGATGCAGACCTCGCCTCGATATATGATCGGAGTCCGGAGATCGGGCGATTCGCTGATTCGCTTACCAGCCATCCGGAAGTCCTTGCGATCGATGAGATGGTGAAATCTGTGGATATCGTGGTCGAATCCGCATCCCAGCAGGCAGTGCATGAAATTGCACCAGCTGTTCTTTCTGCTGGCTGCGATCTCATGATCATGAGTGTGGGCGCTCTCTCTGACAGTGAACTGTACGCCAGACTGGTCGATCTGGCACGGCGCAATCGCTGCAGGATATACATTCCATCAGGGGCTGTTGCCGGCATCGATGGTCTGAAATCAGCATCTGTTGGGAGAATCGAAACGGTCACGCTGACGACGAGAAAGCCGCCGTCCGGATTTTCTGGTGCGCCATACATTAAGAGACACGGAATCGATCTCTCATCGCTTCGCGAGGAGATGGTGCTCTTCGAGGGACCTGCGAGGGATGCGGTCCGCGAGTTTCCTGCAAACGTGAATGTGGCAGGCACACTGAGCCTTGCAGGCATCGGATACGATGATACGAGGGTGCGGATCATCGCTGATCCCGGGATTTCGAGGAACGTGCACCAGATCGAGGTTCGTGGTGGGTTCGGTG
>PIXW01000140.1 GCA_003601535.1 ANME-2 cluster archaeon | reverse complement strand
ATGCAGGGATCACATCGAACCGGGATCAGGCGATTACGTGGCAGCCCAGAACCGATCTTGGAAGCACATCTCCGCCGTGTTTGCAGCGTATCGTAATCAGGTATCTTGGTGGTGATTCTGTGGATGTGCACCTGACATGGCGCAGCCGCGATCTGTACACCGCGTGGCAGGTAAACATCATCGCAATCATCGATATGCTGAACCGAGAGGTGATCCGCCCAAACGAGTGCCGGATCGTTAAGATCGTGGATTACAGCGATTCGCTGCACATCCATCGATCAGACATCGATGGAGCATCTGAAGTAAGGCTGGTGCAAATAAGTCCACAAGAGCAAACAACAAAGAGGTGAAATAAAATGGCAACACAGAAGAAGAAGCCCGGTGTGCCGTTGCACGATGGAAGCGGCAAAGGGACGGGCAAAAATGCTGGTAGAGGTTGCGATGCTCCAACAAACACCAGAAAAGGGCGAAATAGGAGAAGTAAATGAACAAACATCGTGATCTAACAGATGCAGAAATAGCAAATCTCTCGCTAGAGATGAGATGCTGCTATTTTTTGCATCCCTGGAATGTGTCGATGACCGGGACAACGATTGCTGAATGGGCAGATCAGATTGGATTCATGAGACGTGATTCGGTGAGTGATGCAATATCTGAAGCAGAAGATTTGGTATCATTTGTTAAAGCGGAACAGAATCGATGGGAATGCATTCGACAAAGCGATAACAGACAGGACAACCGCGCACGGTTGATAGATTGTCAATCAACGAACAGAATTCTGCAAGATACCATCCAGAAGAACATTAATTGGATGAAAAAACAACATGGCACCATTGATGCACTTCGTAAACAATTGGACGAGCTTGAGATACGTCTATCAGAATGTCGCAGTGCGAAGCGATCTCTGCAAGGCATTGTCGATACATTGTTGATGGACAAAGACAAGAAGGCAGACTGGTAGAGAACTTTGATTTGTAGGAGATTGAAACATGAATCGAATTAATTGTGAAGGATGCCCACACCATAGACCGAATAATATAAATGACTGTGCGGCGGGGATGCATACACCAGATGGTCGTTGTGTTTTCGAAATCTTGTTAGAAAAATTTGAAGATTTTCAGAGATGGAAATACCAAAATATGCAGACAGAATATAAAAAAGTAACTGGTTCATTTAAGTCAGGGAGTGACATGAATGGCTGCTAAAAACGTATTCGGACAAAGAATATGTGATGGAAAAGACTGCCCATTATACGAAGCTATTTTATTTCAGAATGGAGAAGCGATGTCTCATCGAGTGTCGTCATTGGATGAAGTTCGAGAATGGGCGCAAGAACAATTGCATCGCAAGGGTGGATACGTCAAAATATACAAAGAACCGGACAGAACGTTTGTTGAGATCATTAAGATCGGAAGGTTATCATGGCGAGAGTAATTGATCAAGGTGATTGAATGAAATTAGAAGAAGGGCAGATATGGCGCAAGCGAGGCCCATGCGGCTGGCTCAAAATACTCCAGATACTGGACCCTAAATACGAATGCTATGATGGCGGGTTACCCGGCGCGAGAGTTCTGTACTACCCGGCACAGGATGGCATCCAACGACCATGTCGTGGCTGCAGCGAGTTCTTTGTTGTGAATGTTCTCTTTGAGGGGACGCTCGTGACGTGGGAAGAGCAGATCACACATAATCGCTATCTGCTTAAACATGTTACGGATAATTGATAACATGAATAAAAGAGGATATTTCGTACATAATAGCGGCGAATGGTGTGGATTCGCGGTTGTTGCGACGTCCGCAAAGGAAGCGAAGAAGATCATACATGATTCTGGCGAACTGCCTGTCGGTGATTGGAGCGATATAAGGGCTCATTGGGTTCGCAGTGCGAAAGTGGATGATTTGCCGATAGGAATAGTTACAGACGGCAGAGACGCATTGGTTAGAGGGATATACGGTGCTCTTGAGAAATACCCATGTGATGAATGTGGAAAGGAACGGGATGTGATTTGTTACAATGGACGGGTATTGTGCTCACGTTGCATTGAGAAAGAATATCGACGACATGATATGTCATCGAACAGTGGATCGGTGACGCTGGAAAGAGGTGATTGATATGTGCAAGTCCACAGCAGGATGGAAATTCGAAACACTCGATGGAGAGGATGGCTTTGAGTTTGAGATCGAAGGTGGTTCAGACGCTGTGAAAAAACTCATGGACATAATGGAAACTGTCGAGAAAGACATGAAGGAGAGAACATGAACTTGGTACAAATCATAAATCTGGTGACCGAATGGTCGAAGTGTGCAGACATCGATGAATCGGAATTGGACGTGGATATATCTCCAGACTTCAAAGAATTTAAAATTATGTGTAAGAGGTAGTGATATGACAGACATGATAAGAATGTTAAACAAAGACTATGACTTAACTGTCATAGATGAGACAGAACTTGCAGATATCATGAAAGATATATGCGAGACATATTTGATGTGTCGCTATGAGGTATCAACGGCGACACTGGATGTGTGGGATAGTATAGAGCGCGTCTCAAAAGAGATAGTTAGAAGAAGTCGCACCATAAAAAGCGAGGCAAGATGAACCTAAACTCACCCATCGTGGATATGCTTCTATCTAAGATCATGGTACACAGACGGTATATGGGATTGTATAAAGCGGCCGTGTTTCACATTCTTATCTGGACGCTCGCAACATTGGTTGCAGCTGATGTGGTGGTGAGCTATATCGGTATTACGTGGTTCTGCGCAACAGAAGGAAATCCGCTCTATTATCTGCTGGGAATGGGGTGGTTCATAACGCTGAAAGTCGTTGTGTCAGGTGGGTTGTTATGGTTGATGTGGTGGATACGATATACATACGCGTCATGGGTTGGTGTGGGTACGCTGTGTGGGCTGTATTGGATGGTGTTGGTGAATAATCTGGTGGTGATAGCGCGGGGATAGGGTGGTCAATGATAAGTAATCAGCCCATAACGTCAAGATCGTTTTTATTTTTTTGATTTTGTTTTATTGTTTTTATTGCAATTTGTGACAGTAAAAACGTTTAAATACGACCAAACCAAGTAATAAGTGCCTACAATATAGGAGACGATTCAAATGGTTAAAGAAACATACGATGCAGCAATACACAATCCATCGCTGCGAGATGAATTGGCATCGATGATGCACGATAAGATAGTGAACTGGATGCAGATCGCACAGAAGCACGACGTTGATCGAAGCCATATCTACGTACCATATTCTGAGCTAAAGGATATCGACAAACTCGCGCCACTGCGCGATGCGGATGACATACTCGATCTACTCGAATCTGCACAAAGACGATTCGACGAGAAATGTGGTGGCAGAAATCGAGGACGGTAGAGATACGAGACACAGTAGGACGCAAGATGATCGGTAATATAGGTTGCGAGGAATGTGCTGGGGAGGTATGAAAGGAGATGAATAAGATGCACAATACAATGATTAAATGGTATGAACGAGATGATGTCAATTTTGAGAAAGGTGGGTTTTTTATGCGCCCCATAAGACCAGAATTGGCAGCATTCGCTATGGAAATGGAAGATGTACTCCAAGATAATGATCATTATACTGGATGGGATGAGATGTCTATACATCAATTGTTCAGTCGCATCAAAAACGAATTTGAAGAGTTACAGCGAGAGTATATCTTATACACCAAACCGATTGACGGTGTAGATAGAAAAGACCGGTTACGGAAGGAAGCGATTGACGTTGCGAATTTCTGCATGTTTTTGAGCTACTTGACTCACAAAGGGGATGAATAAGATGAGCATAACACAAGTAAGATGTAGCAAGATACGCTTGCGCGAAACTTGTATTATGGATGCATGGCGAGGAGGAGTGATTGAATGATGGATTAAGGGTTGCCTTTTCAGCAGGTGCTGTGATGGGTCTT
>PIXW01000139.1 GCA_003601535.1 ANME-2 cluster archaeon | reverse complement strand
CCATCCAGCGCATCTGCGACATTGTTTCTGCTGATGGCAAGCCCTTCTTCCAGCGTCTTTCCGAGTGCAAGTTCGGTTGTCATGCTCGCGGTTGCGATCGCTGCGCCGCATCCGAACGTTTTGAACTTGATATCAGTGATCCTGCCATCAGAAACCTTGATATGGATATGTGTCATGTCCCCACAGACCGGATTGCCTGCTGTGCCAACGCCATCAGCATCCTGAATCTCGCCGACATTTCGCGGATTTGTGAAATGATCCATCACCTTCTCGCTGTATTCCATCAAAATCACCTGCCAGTAAGCGGCGAAATCGCACGCAGTTTATCGATCATCTCTGGCAGCACATCGAGCACATATCTGATCTCTTCTTCGGTGTTCTCCCTGCCGAGCGTGAACCGGATCGATCCGTGAATATCCTCAGGAGCGAGTCCGAGTGCAAGCAGTACATGGGACGGCTCAAGAGATGCTGAGGAGCACGCAGATCCAGTGGATACTGCTACGCCTTTCATATCGAGATGCAGCAACAGAGATTCTCCCTCAACAAACTTGAATCTCAGATTCGCATTGTTCGGGAGTCTCTTCACTGGGTGTCCGTTCAGGAACACATCATCGATTGCGTTCATCGCTCCATCTATCAGCATATCCCGCAGTTTGATCAGGTGCTCCCTATCCGAACTGAACCGCTCGATAGCAAGCGATGCAGCCTTCGCAAAGCCGACAATGCCAGGAATATTCTCGGTTCCGGCGCGACGTCCCTTCTCATGTTCGCCGCCATGCATCAGCGGATCGATCTTCACACCTCTCCTGATGTAGAGAGCACCAATCCCCTTTGGTCCATAAATCTTGTGTGATGAAAGAGACAATATATCGATATTCATCTTTTGCAGATCGATCTCTGTCTTTCCAAATGATTGAACCGCATCGGTGTGAAAAGGGATTCCATTGTCCCTTGCTATGGCTCCAATCTCATCGACCGGCTGGATCGTGCCGATCTCGTTGTTTGCATGCATCACCGAGATCAGTTTTGTGTCACTGTTGATCGCTGATTCAACATCGCCAGGATCGACCATGCCATCAGCATCAACCGGCAGATACGTAACATCACACCCATGATCGTTCAGATACCGGCACGTCTTCAGTATCGAAGGATGCTCGATTGAACTGGTGATGATGTGCCCCTTTCCGATCCCTTTTAGTGCAAAATTATTGGATTCGGTGCCGCCTGATGTAAAGATGATCTCGTCTGTTTGCGCGTTCAGCGCATCCGCAATGGTCTGTCTTGCAGAATCGAGCGCGTGTTTTGCCTCCCGACCAAACGAATGCAGACTCGATGCATTGCCGGATGCTTGTGTAAAATATGGCATCATCGCCTGCACGACCTCATGATCCACTGCGGTCGTGGCGGCGTGATCCAGATAGATTCGTTCCATGTTATATCTTGATCTGACTGGCTGAAAAACCTCTATCTATAAGTATATCTTTTATGCGGTCTTTGTGGTTTCCTTGCAGTTCTATAGTCTCGTTTTTCACAGTTCCGCCGCACGCAAACCTGGATTTCAGGTACGTCGAAAGTTCATGCAGATCGATCTCATGCGGGTCGATTCCATCGATGACCGTAACCTCCTTTCCGTATCTGCGTCGCTTCACCTTGACCGCAATCCATTGCTGTTCTTTTGCGACTTCCTCGCAGATGCACAGTTCACGGGGAAGTCCGCATACCTGGCACATTTCTGAACTCATTGTCTGGGTTTTACCTCCGAATGGTTATGTATCATAGCGAACGTTAAAACCACTTGAGCATGATGCTATTAAAATATGATGGTACGCCGATCGCAACTCATATCGAGTGTGTCACAACCATGTTTCGCATGATGCGCGGGCTCATGTTCAGACGGAAGGTTCCGGATGATTACGCTATGGTATTTGTATTTCCGAAACCGAGGAACGGCTCTATCCATACTCTATTTATGCGATTTCCGATCGACGTCATTTTTTTAAACAACGATAAGATAATCATCGACATTGCAAGATTAAACCCGTGGACAGGATACAAGCACGTCAGGAATGTTTCTTATATTATAGAGATGAACGCAGGTGTATCAGACCGGTACGAACTCGCTACCGGAACAAGATTGATCTTTGATACGGTCGCAACATCTATAAGCGATCAGGCATAACGATATTCAGGTGATTATATGCTCAAGGTTTATGTAAATGGCAATTTCGTTCTGCAGGAACAGGCAGTGACATCGATCTATGATCATGGCTTTTTATATGGTGATGGTGTGTTTGAAGGGATACGCGCATACAATGGGCGCGTCTTTCGTCTGGACGAGCATATCGATCGATTGTATGATTCAGCAAGCGCGATCATGCTGGATATCCCGCTCTCAAAGGACGGGATGAAAGAAGCCATCCTTGAAACGCTCCGCGTCAATGGTCTCACGGATGCATACATACGACCGATCATATCCAGAGGGATCGGCGATCTCGGTCTCGATCCAAGAAAGTGCGAGAAGCCGAATGTGTTCATCATATCCCAGCCGTGGGATGCGATGTACGGCGATCTCTATGAGGACGGGCTCACCGCGGTAACGGTCACGGTACGCAGGAATGCTCCGGAGTCGCTATCACCAAATATAAAGTCTCTGAATTATCTCAATAACATCCTCGCAAAGATCGAAGCAAACTACAAGGGCGGCGATGAAGCGATCATACTTGATGTGCGCGGGAATATCTCAGAAGGGTCTGGTGATAATATCTTTGTTGTAAAGAACGATATCATCGAAACGCCGCCGGTCATGAACAATCTGCGCGGAATCACGCGCGCAGCAGCCATCGAGATTGCACACGATCTTGGCTATACAGTAAATGAGACCGATCTGGGCTTGTTCGATCTGTATACCGCGGATGAGATCTTCGTGACAGGCACCGCAGCCGAGGTTGCGCCGATCACGGTGGTCGATGGGCGTGCGGTCGGTGATGGATCGGTCGGAAGGATCACAAAGGCGTTGATGCAAGGGTTCAAGAGACTGACACAGGCTGAAGGGGCGCCGATATAAGATCATTCCTGAATACTGTACGAGAATCCGCACTCGGGACAGAAGTACATGACGATCTCTGTGCCCTTCTTACTCTTCTTGATGGTCGTCTCCATCCATGCGCCGCAGATCGTGCATTTGTGATCATAGAGCGTGTGATTTCTCTTGTTATCCATTGCCATCACCGTTCAGGGATAACATCCCTTTGACCAGTCCGAATGATCCTGTCAGCATCATATCGCCGTAAGGTGCCGCAAAGGTAATATCGTGTCTGCTCTCTTCTGCGATATACCGGTTCGGTCCGGTGACGATTACCCGCGGCATCTCGTCAGGAATCTCCTTTATGTAGCAACCATGCCCTCCGCTCTCGAATATCTCCTCGAACGTCAATGTCCCGTCTGCAAGTTTTTCGATGTAGGTGTCCAGTCGTTCGATATTCACCTGTCTGGTGTGATGCTCGAATATGCCTGTGATGCAGCCATCAATCAATATCGCGCACAATGTGTGCCCGTTTCCGATATTGAGTACGATCGCGGGTTGATCGGTTGTATCCACCGCACCGAATATCGCTGCCGGCCCGGTGTCCATCAGAACAACATCAAAGTCTGCGAGCGTTTGCGCAACCGCACGCATGCGTGTGAGATATTCGGGAATCGTCTCCGGTATATAGACAAGCGACTGCAGATCGCCTCCTTTTTGTATCACTCGTTTGAGATGCTCGAACCGAAATACCCTGTTGCTCTTCGTGCTTTCGCCATGATCCTGCACAGCAATTGCAAATCGTTCAGGCACATCCATCTCAAACAATCGCATCACCGTACTGATCGCAGACAGATCGATATCCTTCGTTTCGATGGGGATCGCATCCGGACACTGCCTTGTGATGGCAACACCTGTACGCTGCACCCGGTCAAGATCATCATAAATCGTTTTTGCAGCGCTTTCTGTTGAGTAAACCCTTAACCCTGCTCCAAGATGGTCTTTTATCGCACGGACGCACGGACCGCCGCCCATCGTGACTCCATTCAGAAAAATATCCTTGTGCAGTTCTGTTGCCTGCCTGACACGCTGTGCTACAATTCTCGTCTGAGATGGCAGAACCATCTTAAAACACTGCTCGACGCGCTTCTCGCTATCATATATCAGTATGTCCTGTGTTCCTGCACCAACATCGATCGCAATACACTCCATATTTCAGTCGAACGAGATATCGTTATGTTCCATCAGTACTCGAAGGTCTTCCAGACTCATACGTCCTGATGTTTTAAATTTTTCCAGTGCAATCTTCCGATCTTCCGTATCAGTCTGTTGCTGCCTCTCTTTTAACGCATCAAGACATTCAGATAGCTCCTTTCGCATGTTCGCAACCGATGCCTTATGCGCATCGATCGATTTGCTCAGCGGATCGATGATATGGTATTTATCCTTCAGCCGTGCGTGATACGAATTTGCCTCCTTGCGGGCAGCATCCAGTTCCTTATATATACCGAGTAACTCATCGTGATAATGCTGCGATTCATCTGCAAGACCCTGAATAACCTGATGGATATCATCGGCAGTCGTGCGCAGTTCCCGTATCTGTTTGTAGATCGTGATGAGTTCACTGTGAATTGCATCTGCCTCCCGGCTCATGTTCAACCTCTCTCCAATGTTTTTCAATCGTTCATAAGCATCTATTTCATGTTTTAATGGAATATCAGCGTGAATGAATACATACAGTTCATGTGCGTATGCCTTCTCCAGACTTGTGGTATGCATCCTCGCAATTGCATTTAATTTGTCACGTCTCTCTTTCATCTGATTCGCTCGATTGCGATACTGATTTATCTGGTTCTGCGTATCATCTCTGAGTTTTTTCAGATCCGCAATCTTCTGGTTGATATCATCACGAGCCTTTCTACAAACTTCTGCCCTGCTCAGACATTCCCTGACCGCTGCATTCAATTCATCGCGCTTCTCCCGCAGTGTTTTCAATGATTCGCGATGCAATTTAATTTCTTCGATGGATTTTCGTATCTCACTATTTAAACCACTTATCTGCCGTTTTAGAAGTTCAATATGATTTTTTAAGTCCCTTTCAGTCATATCTTTATATCCATTAGAATTATCAGTCACTGTTGTCACCCCCTGCTGCCATCTCCCTCTGTTTGCCTTCCCAGTAATCAACCGCAGTTTTGTGGCTTTTGATTCGATTTTGAAGCCAGATATGGCGTCCGCGCGCCCCCCTCAACTGTTCGGCATACTCAATAAATGATCCATGGTGTTCCTGGGATTGGTCTGCGATTGAAACAAGTTCCTTATGGCACTCATCAGCCTCTTCCATCATCTCTTTGATCCGTGCGGACAATCGTTTGATCTCTTGATCAGTTCCACCGGTGGGTCTGCCGTCATTTATCTCTTCAATTCTTAGAGAGAGTTTTTTGATCTTTTCAACGATCTCCCGCTCCTTCCTGATGCCCATGACCGTTGTCTGAAGTTTCCAGTCCAGCATCTCGACCTCTTTCTGCAGGCGTGCCATCTCCTGTTCGTCCTTCTGCATATCCCGGTTGATGTTGATCAGATCAAACATCTCAATTCTGCATTGTTTCGCCTGATGGTACAGCAGCTGCCGCCTCTCTTTTAATCCAGCAACATGTTCATTGATCTTGTCTCGCGCCCGCTTCTCCTCGTCAGACAATTCTCTGAGCGTTGAGACCTGCGAATCAGAGGCCAAAAACTCACTCTGATACTCATCAAGGAACCGCCTGTGTTTTGCTATAACGGAATCGATCAACTCTATTTCATCCCGGACAACGATACCCTCACTCGGAATCTCTACATCGGATGATGTTGCAGTGATCTCGCTATCTGTTACTATGTCAATCACGTCCTATCACATCTGTAGCGCCAGAGGCGTTGACTGGCAAAGACGCTGCCGTTGCCATCTGAGCGTGTGGTATACCATCGATTATAAGGATATTCTCTTCGATTATAAACCCACCTTCGAGTGCATGCCCGACAGACCGCTCGCCAACGAGATTGGCAACCATCGCGTGTTCCAGCGCATCTCTAATATCAGATGAAGATGCGATCTCACCTCTATAGAAGAACTCGGACACCTCCAGTGTCAGCAAACCATCGCTGAACGTCTGACCGATCAACTCGCGATCGCATATTGCGATCAGCAACGTTCCATCAGAGGTGTGGGTCTTGAGATACATAATGCTCCCTGCGATATGAAATTAAACACAGCCTACCGCTTGTTTTACGTTTTTACGTCATGGTATAAATACTTATGTCGCCAGATTCTCTTCGACCACCCTCACAATCGCGTCCGCAACCTCTGTTGTCGAGCACCGTCCGCCAATGTCAGGGGTTGTGATGCCGCGAGATACCACCTCAGACACTGCAGCCTCAACCGCGTCAGCCTCTCTGATTGCACCATACCAGCGGAGCATCATCGCAAGACTCATGATTGCTGCTATCGGATTTGCGAGCCCTCTTGAAGCGATATCGGGCGCGCTTCCATGCACAGGCTCAAATAGTGCATAATCAGTTCCGATGTTTGCGCTTGCACAGACGCCAAGCCCGCCGATAAGGGCAGCAGACATATCGCTCAGAATGTCTCCGAAGAGATTGGTTGTGACGATCACCTCGAACCGCTCAGGATCCAGCACCAGACGGTGCGCAGCAGCATCAACAAGCATATCCTCCCACTGGATTCCGTTCTGATCCGCAATATCGATGCACACGTCTCTAAAGAGCCAGCACGACTTCAATATGTTGGCTTTGTGCACGATCGTCAAACGTTTTTTATGAGCAAGGGAACATGCATACGCTGCGATGCGCTCACATCCTCTGCGGGTGATAACCCTCGTTGAATATACCGCATCAGGAAAAACATGCTCGATTCCTGAATACATGCCCTCGGTGTTCTCACGGACGATCGTAAAATCGATGTTTGAACCGTTTGTCACATCCTTAATCGGTCTGATATTGGCATACAGATCGAACCCTCTTCTGATCTGGATAAGGACACTTCGATACTCCGGATCCGGCGGCGTTGTGATCGCACCAAAAAATATACAGTCGCACGATCTGAAGATATCAAAATCCTCTTCTGTTATCGCTCTGCCTGTACGTTCCCACCGACCATATCCGATCTCGACCGGTACCTTTTCGACATCGAGCGAAAGTGCGTCCAGCACCTGAAGTGCAGCTGGAATAACCTCTTTTCCGATTCCATCGCCTTCAACGACTGCGATTTTTGGATGGTGCATGTTTTTTTGGATGGTTGTGTTTCGTCAAATAGGTATTGTTTGCGAGATCAGCCAGAATGTTATTTGTATAGGTCAGCATATCGTAAAACAATGACCGCCTCAACCAGAATCGCACTCAAACTGGCATACACCGGCGACCGGTATCACGGATTCCAGATTCAGCCGAACGTTTGCACCGTTGAGTATGAGGTCTTCTCATCGCTAAAAAAATCCGGTATCGTAAATGATATCAGAGAAGCACGGTATTCGAGGGCGGCAAGAACCGATCGGGGCGTGCACGCAGCAGGACAGGTTATAGCCTTTGACACCGGCACCGGGTTCGGCGACTCGCTTCCAAGAATTGTAAACAGCAATCTTCCGGATGATATCTGGGTGTGGGCTCACGCAGAGGTGCCTGATGATTTTGATCCGCGCAGAGACGCTATTCGCCGTGAATACCGGTATTTTCTCTACAACAGAGGATACGATCTCACTCTTATGAGAGAATCGAGCCATCTCTTCACCGGAACGCATGATTTCTCAAATTTCACGAAGGAAAAGGGGGGCACTATCCGAACCATCGATAAGATCGATATCCACGAAAGAAATAACTTAATCGTCATTGATATAACGGCACCGAGTTTTCTATGGAACATGGTGCGGAGGATCGCTGCAGCACTGGAAGAGATCGGATGCAGGAAACGCAATCAGGACTGGCTTCTGGACATGCTTAATCCAGCGCGCCACCGTCAGGGAATAAAACCCGCGCCTGCTTATGGTCTGGTGCTGCGAAACGTCGTGTTTGAAGGCATCGAATGGATTGAGGACGAGTATTCGAAAAGAAGGATGGAAAAGGCATTCATGGATGCGATGGTATGGCATGCAACCATGAAGGAGGTTCTTTATTCAGGATTGTAGTAGTACATCACCATCTCGTAGCCAGGGCGCAGCGTGAATTCCCTCTTTGAGTATCTCCAGTCAAGCGTGATATTGTGTCTTTCCGACTCAGGGATGATGACAATATCAGCGTCCGAATGTTCAGGAACCTTATTTAGATATCCGCACCCCTTATAGTTCCGCATGTACCATGGCAGGGGCCAGTAATCATTCTCTGGAGCCGCAACCAATATGCTCGCATTCGGATCATCATGGATGCGCTGATCAACAAAATCAACCACATCCAGCACCTCTGATGTGGTCTGCACATAGATGAGTCCATGTACAGGTATGCCATGTACCGTGATCTCGTCTGATGCTGTGTTTTCACAATAATTAATAAATATACTTTGCTGGATAAATAATCCTGCAGAGAGCACAATTGCAAGCACCATCACTGCTTCGACGTTCTTTGGTCTTTGCGAAAGAGACGGCAGCAGCTCCCCGAGATATGCACCAGCGATCAGTACAAACGGAAGCAGGATATGAAGTACAAGCCATGGCACCTTCTCCTGTAGATACGAATATGCGATGAGTGAGCTCAAACCCCAGTACAGCAGGAATATCATAAACATATTTCTTTTTTTCAGATAATGTATTCCACCGATGAGTGCGAATAATGTGATCAGAAGTTCATATCGGACAAGAATCGGGAGATAAAATGACCAGTGACCTCCGATTCGCTTGATTCTGTGCATCTCGACCCAGTGGTTGATGGCATCAGGAACGACCGATGCCAGTGCGGATGGATTCGTGAGGAAGTTGGTATAGACTAATGCAAAGATGGTAAAGAAGATCAGCGCAAACAGTGATGCATCGATCGCTGTGGAGATGTCCATCTCTTTTCTGGCTATGAGGTAACCCAGCACAAACAGTAAAAAGATGCCAGCGATGATGTACGCATTCTCCTTGGTGCAGATGGCAAGCGCGCCTGCCACTGCGCCCGTGCATACGTAGATCAGCCTGCGCCAGTCACTTCTGTATTTTATATATTTAACAGCAGATATTACGAAGACGAGCGAAAAGAGAGCGATGTAGGTGTCATTTCTCAGAAATCTTGAATAATACAGGAACGATGGCGAGATTGCGATCATCGCTGCTGTGAGGAGCGCACCCGTTTCTCCGAGTTGATCGCGCAGTGCGTAGATCAGTGCGACCAGCAGCACACCAGCGACCGCCGGAAGGAGCCGGGCTGTGAAGTTCGAGTCTCCGAACAATTTGAAGATTGCTGCTGTCGTGTAATAGAGAAAAGGACCGTGATATGTCGGATCATAGTGATATGCTCCGTCTTTCAGCAATCTATAGGATAAGTAGCCGTGCACACCTTCGTCATGATGGAAGACCCGGTCACCAAGAGCGTAAAATCGGAGTGCTGATGCTAACAGGACGATTGCGATGAATAGTATGGGATATCTGTTCTTCTGGTTCATACAGGTACCCCGGCTATCATCTGCAGAACCGTAAGCGCGCCCGGAGATGTTACGCAGTTGTCGCCGATGCCATGCGTATTGAAATCATCAAACCGTACATCTTCAACCCTTAATCCGTAGACGAGTCTGCAGGGTATGGCAACGAAGCAAGGGACTGCCATGTTCTTATCACAGATGCCAAACAGTGCGACACCCCCCTTCCGCGCTCACAGCCCTACCACAATCCCTGCATATCCGACCACCTCTGGCATCGGCTGAACGTCCCCGCTGTTCGAATAATTGAGCAATCTGCCATAATTTGCGCCAAGCCCTCTGCTCACCCTCACCATAACAGCGATCGGACCGTATCCACATACACTGGCATCCCGCTCCTGGATTCGTGAATAAAACTCGGTGACGTTCAGTTCAAGTAGCGGCTCAATCACGTAATGATCGATCTCGTACGCAACTGCCGGAGGCTTATAATGCGTGAAAT
>PIXW01000138.1 GCA_003601535.1 ANME-2 cluster archaeon | reverse complement strand
TCGGAACTATCGTTATTCAGAAGTACCTGCAAAGCAGATATATTTATGAAACAACATCTGAATGATAATCATGAAATACGCAGCAGCAATCGCCGGTCTGATGCTGTGCGTATCAGCATCCGGATGCATCACCGGGCATAACAATACCAAGGTGAGTACCATGACAGATATGAGCAATAAAACGATACTGATGGTTATCGCGCCATCGAATTTCAGGGATGAGGAACTGTCCATCCCAAAGGAATTTTTTGAGAAGAACGGAGCAGAGGTTGTGATAGCCTCTAAAAAGAAGGGAACAGCGAGAGGAATGCTCGGGAAGATAATATCGATCGATCTCCTCGTATCTGATGTCGATGTCAGCGATTACGATGCTCTCGTCTTCGTTGGAGGGTCAGGCGTTGAATCGCACAAGCTCTATGATGACCCAGCGTATCTGAAACTGGCAACAGATGCGGATGCTGCTGGCATGATCATCGGTGCGATCTGTCTTGGTCCGATGATTCCTGCGAATGCGGGTCTGTTATCTGGAAGGAACGCAACCGTCTTCGAAAGCGGCGTATCATACATCACTGACAGGGGCGCAAACTACACAGGAGCGGGAGTGACACAGGACGGCAGAATCATCACAGGAGAGGGTCCGCACGCAGCAGAGGAGTTTGCGCGAACGATTGCCGAAGCACTGGCATGACCACCCGTATCGATCCATGGACATCTGCCAGTATCGAGGACTACTCGAAGTTATTTGAGGAGTTTGGAATACGGTCATTTGATGACATCCTTTTACATATCCCTGATCCCTGTTCGTACATGCGAAGGAGGATCATCTTTGGTCACAGGGGTTATGAGCTCTTACTGGACGCGATTCTCCATAACAAGCCGTTTGCGGTGATGAGCGGTTTCATGCCGTCAGGAAAGATTCATCTTGGCAACAAGATGGTGATGGATGAGATCATCTGGCATCAACAGATGGGCGGCGATGCATTCGTCGGGATTGCTGATATGGAGGCTCATTCGGTACGCGGGGTATCATGGAAGGACTGCCGCAGGGTCGGGATCGAGGAGTACATCCTCAGCCTGATAGCGCTTGGATTCAAGCCAGAAGGACACATCTATTTCCAGTCTGAGTGCTCTGATGTGCGCAATCTTGCATTCGAACTCGGCACAAGGACGAACATAACCGAACTCTCCGCGATCTATGGATTCAGCGGTGAGACCAACATCGCGCACCTCGAGAGCGCGCTTGTGCAGAGCGCAGACATGCTGCAGCCGCAGATCGAGAGATACGGCGGTCCGAAGCCCGTCGTAATTCCGGTCGGCGCTGATCAGGATCCGCACATCCGCCTGGTGCGGGGGCTTGCAAACAAGATGCGGATGTTTCGATGCGAGATTCGATCGATTCGTAATACGCAAGAGAGCGTAAGCGTGCACCGCGCAAACAGGATGCATGTATCTCAATACGAGGTTTGCGAGAGTACGCAGCAGTACATCAGCGTGCGTGGCAAATCCGCACCACCGGATGCGCTGAACGCGATAGCTTCCACCATCAGTGGGATGGGCTATGATGTGAAGCAGTACGAGGAGCATGTCGATGTCTTTGCTGATGCGCGTCTCTTCGAGGCAATCGAATCTGTGGTGCGCGGAATTGAGATCGAGTTCGGAGGTTACGGGTTCGTGCCGCCAGCAGCAACCTACCACAGGTTCATGAGCGGTCTTGCAGGCGGAAAGATGTCGAGCAGCGTCCCTGAAAGCGTAATCGCACTGACCGAGAATCCAGAGGATGCTTTTGTGAAGGTGAAGAATGCAAAGACCGGCGGCAGGATGACACTGGATGAGCAGAAGAAGCTCGGAGGAGAGCCTGATAAATGCACGGTGTATGAACTGCTGTTATTCCACCTGATACCAGATGATAAGGAGATTGTGGAGATCTATCACGAGTGCAGGAGCGGAAAGAGGATGTGCGGACCGTGCAAGGCATACACTGCCGAACTGATGGCTGAATTTCTGCGCGATCATCAGGAAGAGCGTGAACATGCGAGAGAAGAGCTCTGTGAGTATGGGATCTCTTACGAAACAGAGTAAATCATTAAATCATGATGCACTGGTTTCTCGTGGAGTGTTTATAGATGCATCACCCAAGCAGATACTGCACGATCGGTGTTATGAGTGTCTCGATTACGGCTGCGATGAATAAGAGTGGGAGAATCCATCTGAAATAGAAGGATATCGATCGCTTCAGTTCGGATAACACATCTTCATTGGAGACCTCCTTTTTTATCCTTAAGAAGGTCATCATCCCAAGACGCGTTCCAAGAGCCGCGCTTAGAAGGATCATCGGTAGTTCGATTATGCCGTGCGGCAGGATCGCTGCTGCCACATATACTGGTCCTGATGTGCGTGCATGCTCACACATCACGATTCCGAGTAAATATCCGTTATATATGATAAATCCGATCGGAATTATTATGAGCATTCCAAATATTATTACAAGAAGAGCCTTGAGTGCGTTATTCAGAAAGATAACAGATACGATTAAGAGCGGGTTTAGATCCTTGATCCATTCGAACGTGGTACCGAGTTCCTGAACCATCCTTGCAGATTCGGAGGGGTTTGAGACTGCATACACATATCCAGATATTACTGAGATTGTGAAGACGAGCGTTATGAATGTGATGTATTTTTTTAGCGAATCCATTGTGATCACACCCCAAACAGGATTCGCAGTGTGTTTCTACATGCCGGAGCCAGTCCAAGCACGAGGATTACGAGTTTCAGCAGATCCCTGAGTTCAATCTCATCGAATTCGGTGTCGATCACGTACAGCGCAGGGATGAAGGCGATCAGTTTGAGCGGATACATCGCCGCGCCTGTGCCTGTGATCCCAATCAGAAAGTTCTCTACGACATGCTTGCCGTGATAACCGAGAATATCTACGCCAACTGTGGTTGAGGATGCATCAAGCAGCTGCGCCCCAAGAATTGCTATATTGAATCTATCGCACAGGAATTTGATCCCTGTATATTTAGCGGTTAGATAGATCGATACGGTAGAGATAGTGGCAAGTATCACGATTAGCAGTGCATCTGCCGGATTGGTGATGTGTCCGTGCCACAACAGCACGCAAACGTTCACAGACGCAAGACCGAGTCCGGTGATCGAGAATGGTTTGTAGTACCGTTCTTTATATGCATGAAGCGATGCCGCAAGCGATATCATTGTTATGAAAAACACAACAAAATATATGATTGGTGTTATGAATATGTACTGGAGCGGTGGAGAGAAGATATCAGCATCCTCAAGAACACGAAGACTTGATCCGAAGAGAACATAGCACGCAACCCCAGTGACGAAATGCTGATCGATAGTAATCTTAAAATATCTGAGTAGCACGAAGACGCCGATGATGCAGGGAACGAGCAGGGCTGCCCATGTAAGGGTATTCACTACGTTGTAGCCTGTGTCATATATGATCGGGTATACATAATATTTATATATAAATTCCTGGATTTCTGGTAACATGGTATCTGGCTATGCTTGAATATACGATCACAGGGATAACATGATCGGTGGTGAAACGTCCCAAACCGTACGTGCGGCTTTCACTGCATACAGCTGCCCTCGTCGCTGCTTCGCGGATCGTACACAAGCATTTTGTAACGCTCTCTGTACCCGGGAATATGGTCGAGCATGCGAAGGGCAGGGTATAGGTTCGAAAAAAAAGACGCGAACTTCTGACACGCCAAAGTATTAATACTCAACAACTCAAAAAATGATAATGTGAACAATTTAAATATCATATTTGCCATTTTAATTGGATACTGGCTTCTCGTCATTTTTCTTGATAAACATGGCATTCTGGAGCGCTACAACATCTCAACATTCGGACCCGTACTGATGATCCGTACCAGACGCGGGCAGAAACTACTGGAGATGCTGGCACGTCCACGCAGATTCTGGAAATTTTTTGGAGATGTGGGCATACCGGTGATGCTCGTTGGGATGTTTATCATGCTTATGCTGGTTATTCTGACAGATTATACAATGCTGCAATCATTGTACAACCATGCAATGCCTGCACCCGAAAGATACAATGCTCCACAGAATATCTTCTTAATTCCCGGTTTAAACGAGTTCATTCCTCTTGTCTGGGGCGTGATCGGGCTGGTCATCACGCTGGTGGTACATGAACTTGCGCATGCGGTTCTTTGCAGGGTCGAGGGTGTCGATGTCAAATCGATGGGTCTACTTACTCTAATCGTTCCGATCGGAGGATTTGCAGAGCCGGACGAAGAGCAGTTGTTCGGAAAGAAGGAAGAATCAACAAAGAGTGCTACTGAATCCGGTTATGACTGGCAGGTCAGTGAGATCATAACCGTCAGCAACGGAATATCCAGAAAGTCGCGGATGAGGATACTTGTAGCAGGCGTCATGGCAAACTTTGTTGTTGCATTGATCGCATTTTCTCTCTTCTTTGGTCCTGTTGTCGGAGGAATAGCGCCAGTCAGTGGGGTTGTGATCGCATCGGTCGAAGAGAACTCATCTGCAGCGCAGGCAGGCATAAAAGAGGGTATGGCGGTAACAAAGGTGGACAATACCACAATCAGAACCGTGCATGATTTCTATACCTATATGGCTGCCAGAACAGATACGCCGATGGTCATATCTGTGCAGGAGGGGCAGACGCATAAGACATGTACAATCGCAGAGCAGGATGCTGCCATGCGAGGTGGAGTCACGATCTGGCGTGTTATGCCAGATTCCGCTGCAGCGCGGGCAAATCTCACGGAAGGTATGAACATCATACAGATCAATGATACAAGAATCAGCAATACCACTGATTTCGTTGCGTTTTTGAATACGACCGTACCGAATCAGACAGTTGAAGTCTTTTTTGCAGACAATAACAGCACGATTGTGAAACTTGGCTCTTCGCCAGACCGCAGTTGCGGATACATGGGTGTGATCGCCGTAACAAGGCTCGAATTTGCAGGCATGACGATCGGTGGTTATCCAGCCGCTGAGAGACTGCACATCTTAAAGAACATTCCAGATATGATGCACAGAATCGAAGGCTGGCTTTTCGTCTTCGCAATGCCGTTCATAGGATTTGATGGCAGCGGGTTCAGCGGATTCAGCAATACCATGCAGTTCTATGAGCCTGTCGGATGGGCGGCAGGGCATGGCATCCTTGTCTTCTGGATAGCGAATGCGCTGCTCTGGACCGGCTGGATCAACTTCTATGCTGGACTATTCAACTGCCTGCCAGCGGTTCCAATGGATGGAGGGCACATATTCAGGGATGTCATACACTCGCTCTTTGGGAGGGTTGTGAGCGACCGCGGTGCAGAGCAGTTATCAAAGGGCATAGCAGCAGCATTCGCGATACTGATCCTGGTCTCGTTCGTGTTTATGATTCTTGGTCCATACATTGTGCATGGATTTCAGTGAAGTTCTTTTACGAGATCCCCACCACCATTTTTCTTCAATTCCTGCCCGAGCCGGTGGGCGTGTTCCGCATATCCCTCCACAGGAATCACCTCCTCAACTCTGGCATACCGCTCACCGTCAGGAGACAGCACCTCGGCACGCACCCTGACTTCATCACCTGCATCACCAACCATATTTGCAAATGCGCCGATAGGAATACTGCATCCTCCGCCAAGAACAGTGACTATAATCCGTTCGATTTCGGTCTCGATTCTTGTCTGATGATGATCAAGTGCATGCACCGCATCTTCTGCCTCAGAGTTTCGGAGTGTTACAATAGCGATTGTGCCCTGATTGGCTGATGGTATAAAATGATCGATATCGAGCCGCTCGAATTTAATATTCCACCCCATCCGTGTGAGTCCTGCCTCCGCGAGCATGATCCCATCATAGGCGCCATCGCGCAACTTTCTCATGCGGGTATTAATGTTCCCGCGCAGATCAACGATATCGAGATCGCTCCGGAATCGGTTCAGCTGGGCTCTGCGGCGCATCGAGGATGTGCCGATCGTTGCGCCAGCTGGCATCTCGTCGATTGTTACGTTGTTTGTGATCATCACATCGTACGGAGCGTCACGCTCAAGAATCGCCGCGGTCACCAGTTGATCCGGACGGACCGTGGGGATATCCTTCATCGAATGGACTGCGATATCAATACTGCCAGCAAGCGAATGTTCATCGATCTCACGTACAAACGCTCCAACACCTGAGAGTTCATGCAGCGGACGATCCGTAATTGCATCACCGCGCGTTTTGATGATACGAATCTCGGTTTTAATTCCAAGATTGTGCAATCGTTCGGCAACAATCTTTGCCTGCGCGAGTGCAAGCATGCTTCCGCGTGTTCCAATGATCATGCATGCTGTTGTTGGTTGCGATGTGTATAAATGTTGTTTACAACGAAACCGTTATATATTATAAAATGTCAAAACGATATATATGACCATGTTAGATGGGACTGGGAACTCTGTCGATCAATTCATCGAGTCTGAGATGATCATTTCAAGGGGATTCATGGTGTCTGCCCAGAAGATGTTTGGAGATGGCTATAAGGCGATCATCCGGAATCTCTCGCGTGAGTATGGAAAAGATATCATCAAATATCTTGCAGGTGATACTGACCTGTCTGCCATGACCGATCTTGAGAAACTGCAGTTGTTGTTCGAGCGTGGTGTGAGTGCGGATTATGTGAATGTGGAACTTGAGGGTGATAAACTGGTGCTGACAACAGAACACTGTAAACACCATCTTGGAAAGGCTGTGCGTGAGAAGATCGGCATCTCAGCGACCCGAGTTTGTCCTGTTGGCATTCTTGCAACCTGTCTGATACAGAACGTACTCAATCGGGGGGTCATAGGTGGACGCAAGGATGCTGGCGAGTACGATAAAACAGGAAAGTGTGTTATACGGTTCGATTTAACAGAGGATTGATTATGACAGTATCAGAAATGTTGGATAAGGTTTTATCAGATCTCATGAAGACCGGGGAGATCGAGTCAAGCGTAATCGCAAGCCGGGATGGGCTGCTCATGGCATCACAGATGCAGAAAGGTGATGATGAAACATTTGCTGCCATGTCTGCAACGATGCTTGGCGCTGCAGAAACTGCGTCCACCGAACTGGAAAAAGGAATTCCGGATCGTGTGATCGTTGAATCGAACGATGGAAAGTTGATTGCGATCGGTGCCGGACCAAAGGCACTGGTTGTGGTGCTCACCCCACCGGATGCCGGTCTCGGACTCGTACTCGTGGAACTTGGTAAGGCAGCAGAGAAGATCAAGAAGATTCTAACCTGAAGGCGATTTTTTGTGGATTGAACTCGATGGATGGATGGCGAAACTCAGATTTTCTGCCTGCCATCTGATACCAGGTCATCCGAAATGCGGAAGACTGCACGGGCATACGTATGCAGTGAGCGTGAAGATATACGGAGAGCGAACAGACGAGTTTATAATCGATTTTGAACTCTTAAAGGAGATGGTTGCAGAGATATGCGATCCCCTTGATCACCATATCATTGTTGCAAAGAACGATTCCAGACTGCGCATAACAGAGAGTGATGACAGCATAATCGTTGACATCGGCGAGAAGAACTATCACTTCCCAATCGATGATGTTGTTCTCATTCCGACCGATTCGACGAGTGCGGAGAGTCTGTGTGAGTATGTTGCGTCCGAACTCGCTTCCCGGATGGGGTCTAATATCAGCAAAATAGAGGTGCGCATCGACGAGGGAATCGGACAGGGCGCAGGATATGATCTGAATATTGAGGATATATGAAGATACTTTGCTGCTACAATGTTAACATCGACTCGGTATGCACCGTCGACGGAGCAAGGATCACGGATTACATCAAAAACCATGAGATCAATGACCCTCCTGATCAAATCCGTGATATGAGCGATTTTCTTGCGCTTCTTCTGATGCACATAAAAAATGGAACCGGTGGCGAGTATCTGCTCGAGACGCCAGCTGCCATCAGAGAAGCGTCGTCTCTGATAAAAGATCCGCCCGTGCTGCGTCTGGGCGGAAACGCCGGAATCGCCGCGGATGTTCTCTCCAGTCTCGGTGCAACGCTTGTGATTCCGAATGTGGTGTCTCTGTCACGGAGGCAAGCGGATCTGCTATCAGGTGGCGCGATACAAATTCCGGTTTATGTAAATGATGAGGTCGTTCTGTCAAAGCCTTATGATGCTGTCAGAGACCAAGAAGAAGCCATTCATTATGTCTTTCTCTTTGAGAAGGGAACAGAGATCACACTGCATGGCAGGATGATCAGAGCACCATACAGCAACCGCATCATAGCAACATACGATCCGAAAAACATTGCCATGCATGTCGATGCTGCATTCAGAGACTATTCTGATGCGCACGTCGCAGAGATGGATGGCGCGCTAGTTTCTGGATTCCATCTATTACGCAATACGTATCCGGATGGATCGACGTACATCGATCAGGTACATCGCATCCTGGAGCAATTAAAAGGGTGGAAATCGTCGAATCCGAATTTAAGGATACATTTTGAATCAGGAGATTTTTTAGACGGTGATATCAGAGACCATGTAATCTCCTGCATCTCTGATGTTGTGGACAGCATCGGCATGAATGAAGAGGAATTTCTCAGGGGAGACGTCGATCTTTCAGCAATAAATATCATTGAAAAATCTGTACAAGAAATCGACAAACTTGGAATATCCAGATTGTGCGTCCATACCCGTGATTTCATTGTGAGCACCTTTGATCCTGCGTATATCGATGCGGCATCCGAGATCGATGCGCTGAACTTTGGCGCATCAATATCCGCTGCCCGCGCAACGTCAGGATATGTGAACCAGGAATCGATTCATGATGCGATCAAAAAACCAAAATCAAACGCTGATGGAATTCATGAGTGCTCGATGGTACAGGAACATTTCAATGGAAAAAGAATTGGAAATGGGATACATCTGGAATTAAACGATTATTCAGTCTGCATCGTACCATCATTATGGTGTGAGCATCCCGTAACCACGGTTGGTCTGGGCGACACCATGACCGCGGCTGTATTTCTGCGAGAACTGGAGCGTTGTCAGTAGTCATACTTCCTGTGATAACCCCTTGGTGTTATGATTCTATTCTTCCAGATTCTTGACTCGCTGTTACCGATTATAACCGTGGTATGCATGTCAATAAAATCATCGTAATCGAGCGCGTCTTCAATCGTGGTTACAATGGTGCTTTCTCCATCTCTTAATGCATTCTTTACAATTCCTACCGGCACCGATCCGGATTTGTATCGTTTGATTATGTCCATACATCTGCTGAAGTTCGTATTGCGATTCCTGCTCTTCGGGTTGTACAGAACAATCACAAAATCGGATGCAGCCGCGCTCGAAAGCCTCTTTTCGATATCCTCCCATGGCGTCAGCAGATCGCTCAGGCTGATAACTGCAAAGTCGCTTGTGATCGGCGACCCGATGGTGCTTGCTGCCGCGCTTGCTGCCGTCACACCCGGAACCACCTCTATTTTGACATCACTGTCTTCTTTTTCTGCTATCTCCAGCACAATCCCTGCCATCCCGTAGATTCCAGCATCTCCCCCGCTGATGATGGATACGATGTTTCCACCGGATGCCAGTTCTATTGCATGCATAGCACGCGCAATCTCCTTTCCCATAGAACTGGTTATGATCTTCTTACCTGACAGTAATGATCTGATATAATCGAGATACGTAGCATTACCGATGATGTAGTGCGATTCCGATATCGCTTTTTGCGCAGCAACGGTCATCAAATCCAGGTGTCCGGGACCGATGCCAATTATATATAATTTACCTTCTTCGAGAGTCATGTCCTGTCATCACATCCTTTATCGATGAGCAATCAACGAAACCTTTATCTTCTACACCATCAAGGTATGTGATACTGTTTGATGCATATAGTAACCAACGTTACTATAGAAGGGTGAAGAACGAGTTGATCTCATCTCGTTTGATGAAACCGTGTATACATGTGATCTGGACGCTTACTGAATTAGTAAGACGGATTCTGGTAATTATGCCATTTGGTGGATAGTTCGGCTCAAGTGCTGATGAAGGACGTGCCAAGCTGCGATAAGCTCTGGCGAGGTGCATGGAACCTTTGAACCAGAGATCTCCGAATGAGACTTCTTGATGTGACGCGAGTCGCATCGATCCTTCGGGATCGGGAACGCTCCGAATTGAAACATCTCAGTAGGAGCAGGAAGAGAAATCAATTGAGATGCTGTGAGTAACGGCGAGTGAAATCAGCAGAGTTCAAACCGAATCTTTTTTCGAGAGAAAAAAGAGATGTGGTGTTGTAGAGCAGATCATATACTGTCCAGACAGTTAAGTCGAACTCATCTGGAACGTTGGGCTACAGAGCGTGATAGCCGCGTAGACGTAAACTTGCTGGATTGTGATCTGTTTCTCGAGTACCGTGGGTCGGAAATCCCGCGGAAATCTGGGAGACATCAACTTCCAAAACTAAATACTTTCTTGAGACCGATAGCAGAGTAGTACCGTGAGGGAAGACTGAAAAGCATCCAACAGATGGAGGTGCAAAGTGCTTGAAACCAAATGGTGATGGTGTGGTATGGCGCAAAAGGTTCTTCGTCGCGAAGGAGGCAGTCGCGAGGCTGTAGTACGGGCGGCGTTGCCGGTGTCATATCGTACGTTTTGAAGAACGGGCCAGGGAGTGTATCTTGGTGGCGAGACTAACGCTTGAAAAGCGGAAGTCGAAGCGAAAGCAACACGCGCGTAGCCCTTAATCGGGCATGGCGCGGGGTATACAAGTGCCTGGAGTCACTGGGATACGACCCGAAGCCGGGCGATCTATGCGTGGGCAGGTTGAAGCGTGGCGAAAGCCGCGTGGAGGACCGTTAGCGGTACTGATATGCAAATCGTTCGCGTGACCTGCGTATAGGGGTGAAAGGCCAATCGAGCCCGGCATCATCTGGTTCCTTCCGAAACATGTCGCAGCATGACCTGATTGGAGATCGTTAGCGGTGTAGAGCACTGATTGGGGGTGTCGGGGGAGAAATCCCTCGCCCCCTTGTCAAACTCCAAAGCCGCTATCATCGTAGAAGATCGGAGTCCGGGCACGGGGTAAGCTCGTTGTCCGTAAGGGAAACAACCCGGACCGTGGTTAAGGTCCCCAAGTATCGGCTAAGTGTTAACACTAAAGGGCGTCCCAGGCCATAGACAACTGGAAGGTTAGCTTAGAAGCAGCTATCCTCTAAGGAGTGCGTAACAGCCCACCAGTCGAGGTTTGGGGCCCCAAAAATGGACGGGGCTCAAGCCGATCACCGATACCACGGAGCACCGAAACAACCTTTTCAGAAAAAGGTTGATCAAAAACATCCTACTTCGGTAGGATTAATATTGATGAACCGGTGAAAAGGTTCTGGTGATCTCGTAGGAAGGCGTCCTGTTTGGGCAGAAGCAGGGTTGTAAAATCCTGTGGACCATGCAGGAACGAAAATCCTGGTAATAGTAGCAGCAAAGTTAGGTGAGAATCCTAACCGCCGAAGGGGCTAGGTTTCCTCGGCAATGTTCGTCAGCCGAGGGTTAGTCGGTCCTAAGACGTATCGTAATTCGAGTACGCCGAAAGGGAAACAGGTTAATATTCCTGTACCATCTAAACTGTATCCGAAAAGGACCTGACGCATCCGGATAGGTCGAGCAGTGCCGTCGCGCTGCTCAAGCACCGAAGCAGGTGGAGAGCCGTAATGGCGAGAAGCCTGTGAATGTGTGATGACAAAAGTCGACTGAGTCCAGGTGCCCGTGAAAAGGGAGTTTTGATGTCCGTACCGAGAACCGACACAGGTGCCCCTAGCTGAGAAGGCTAAGGCGTGTCGGAGGACACTAGCTAAGGGAATTCGGCAAATTGGCTCCGTAACTTCGGGAGAAGGAGTGCCTGCCTTGTAAGAGGCAGGTCGCAGTGACCAGAGAGCTCTAACTGTCTAATAACAACATAGCGGATCGCGAACCCGTAAGGGCTAGTACGATCCGTGAATCCTGCCCAGTGCAGGTACCTGAAACCCCGGTTCAACGGGATGAAGGGCCTGTCAACGGCGGGGGTAACTATAACCCTCTTAAGGTAGCGTAGTACCTTGCCGCTTAATTGGCGGCTTGCATGAATGGATCAATGAGAGTTCTACTGTCCCTAGCTAGAATCCGGTGAAGCTTACATTCCAGTGCAGAGTCTGGAGACCCCTAATGGGAAGTGAAGACCCCGTGGAGCTTTACTGCAGCCTGTTGCTGGGTTGTGGTTCTGGATGTGAAGGATAGGTAGGAGGCTTAGAAGCGCTCTCGCCAGGGAGCGTGGAGCCGACCTTGGGATACTACCCTTTCAGAATTGCGACTCTTACCCTTCTAACGGAGGGGACCCCGATAGGTGGGCAGTTTGGGTGGGGCGCCACGCCCTCGAAAAGATATCAAGGGCGCCCTAAGGTTGACTCATCAGAGTCGGAAACTCTGAGAAGAGTGCAAGAGCATAAGTCAGCCTGACGTGATTTCGCATAGCAGGGAATCGCGAGACGAAAGTCGGGTCTAGCGAACCTACGAAGCTTATTGTTGGTGCTCGTAGACGACAGAAAAGCTACCCCGGGGATAACAGAGTCGTCACCGGCAAGAGTACATATCGACCCGGTGGCTTGCTACCTCGATGTCGGTTCTTTCCATCCTGGCTGTGCAGCAGCAGCCAAGGGTGAGGTTGTTCGCCTATTAAAGGAGATCGTGAGCTGGGTTTAGACCGTTGTGAGACAGGTCGGTTACTATCTATTAGGGGTGTTTTGAAGTCTGAGGGTAAGTTGCTTTTAGTACGAGAGGAACAGAGCAACGGTGCCTCTAGTCGATCGGTTGTCTGACAAGGCACTGCCGAGCAGCCACGCACTAACGGATAAGGGCTGAAAGCATCTAAGCCCGAAACCAAACCTGAAAAGAGACTTCTTTAAGGATACTTGTAAAAGACAAGTTTGATAGAGTCGGGATGTACGCACCGAGGCAACGAGGTGTTCAGTCCGCGACTACTAACATCCGAACCGGATGGTCTTGCTTAACTAGATCAACTGGATGTACGGGGCCAGCCCTTGGGCCGGCTTCCGGTTCAGGCGATATCCAGATCGTATTGTATGCACGGTGAGAGTACATCGGCCATAGCGGTGGGGAAACTCCTGTACCCATCCCGAACACAGAAGATAAGCCCGCCCGCGTTTGTGGTGCGTACTGTGGTGCGAGAGCCCATGGGAAGCCACAAACGCTGATGTGCTCGATT
>PIXW01000137.1 GCA_003601535.1 ANME-2 cluster archaeon | reverse complement strand
TTATGTACTTTATAAATTTTATA
This sequence comes from ANME-2 cluster archaeon, assembly GCA_003601535.1. Classification (GTDB taxonomy): domain Archaea; phylum Halobacteriota; class Methanosarcinia; order Methanosarcinales; family Methanogasteraceae; genus Methanogaster_B. The sequence goes on along the minus strand of PIXW01000137.1, from coordinate 3,361 downwards.
AAAATCATTTCGTGGGTTCTTTAAAACCGCTGTTTAGAGAAAATTTATCCCATAGATTTGCATTCTATTTGAGCAGAATTGGGTTGCCAGTACCCCCTGTGGATGGGTGAAAATAAATACATGCTCATCCTCCACCCCACTCTATATCTATCATTATCATACACCACGCGCCCCCCCTCGGTCAAAGATGCCCCGCATTTTAATGCAGGGTACGTGACGGGGCTCAATATCCAAGTCCCGTTTCTTCCACTCCAAACTTCGAATATCTGAAAACACACGAGTCAGAACCAAAGCACCAGATGAATTGCCAGCCTCGAATAATGGAATAGAATCATGTGGGATGTCATATTAAACAAATTTAAAAAGTATCCGGCACAGAAGAAGGTCGTGCGCTTACTCCTTGAACGCGGGTTTCAGGTCACTCCGGAGGGAAGAGTGGTTTCCGGCGGCATAAAACTCGCACACACCCGGATAGCAAAGGAGGTTGGCGTCGATCGCAGGATAGTCGATGGGGCAGCGTCGATGATCGCACAGGATAGCCTGCTGAGAACAATCTTTACGAAGATCCGTCCGATTTCGTCGTTGCGCGAGGTTGCGCCTGAGCTCAAACTGGGAGTGATCATCATAACGCCTGTGGATGCCGCCCAGACCGGGATTCTTGCATCGGTAGCAGCGTGCGTGGCAGAACACGGAATCAGTATCATGCAGGCGATTGCTGATGACCCGATGTTGAGCGAACATCCGAGATTGACCATCATAAGCGACCGAACGATACCAGACGATCTGATCGGGGAATTGTTGAGATGCGAGGGTGTGAAAGGAATCAGCGTGTGTTGATCTTCATACGGTAATCGCCTCTTCGAGCGTGAATCTTTTCATGTACAGCGCGCTTCCGATGACCACGCCTGCAGCGCCGATCGCTTTTACAGCGGCAATATCGGATAGCGTGGTGATGCCGCCAGAGGCTACAACAGGTATCCTGACCGACCGTACCAGTTCTGCGGTTGGATCGATGTCAATTCCACCAAGCAACCCTTCCGTATCGATATTCGTGAATAATATGCTGCCTGCACCGAGTTCTTCAAATTTCATTCCGAGATCAACCGGTTTGAGTCCTGATCGTTGTGTCCATCCCTCGATTGCGACCTCACCTCTGGCAGCATCGAGCGCAACCATGATATGCTCACTTCCAAAGTTATCTGACAGTTCACGGACGAACTCCGGGTTCTGAAGCGCTGCGGTGCTGACGATCACACGAGCAACCCCGATTCCAAGCAGATCCTCGACATCACCGATGGACCGGATGCCACCGCCTACCTGGATGCGGGCATCGCAGTGCTGGCATATTCGTTTTATGATCTGTGCGTTCCTCCTCTCGTTATGGATAGCACCATCAAGATCGATCAGATGCAGGGTTTTTGCGCCCTGATCGATCCAATCATGCGCGATCGATACAGGATCAGGAAGCGAGACCAGTTCCGCATCCGGTCTTCCCTGTACCAGTTGTACGCATCTGCCGTCCTTGAGATCAACGGCTGGAATGACTTCAAACATCGGTTATTCAACACCGCCCGGTGGCATAAACGTTTACCTGTCCCGCATGCCACACGAATGCGCCATAGCCCGACACATCACTCACGGATGCTTCCGACTTCAGTCGGGGTTTTGGTGACGGTATCCCATCGTATCTGGAGTTCAGGAAACCGATGCCGGCAGTTTTGTGAAGTTATCACAAGCATTCGATGAAGAATGATACAAACAAACACAAACAATAAACACAAAAAAAGAAGATATGCTGCTAGCATTTGAGTTATCAGGCGAGCATGAAACACTGCCCGAAAGCGAGGTTCTCGCATGTATGCGTGCGCTTGGAATCGATCACCGGATTGTTAAGAGCGAAGAGCAGTTCCTGATGCTGGACGTAAGCGGTGAACCATCCCAGATACTTTCCACAAGGCTTGCGATGACGCATCATATCATCTCGGTCATCCTCGAATGCGATCTGTCTGAATCGAGCATCCTTGAGTCGGTTCGAGATGCGGAAATAACCATACCAGAGGGGAAAACATTCAGTGTCAGGGCAAGGCAGCTAACAAGCACTCCCCTGTCATCTGCACGCATGGAAAGACTCATAGGAGGAGTAATTTTTGAAAGAAATAAAGTTAATGGAGTGAAAGTAAATCTTACCAATCCTGACCATAGATTTCGTGCAATCATCACAGAAGATTCGTGCATATTCGGAGAAGTTCTTGCATCGATAGATAGAAGGCAGTTCGAGGAGCGAAAGCCGCATAAGAAACCATTCTTCTACCCGGGTGCGATTTCGCCAAGGATTGCCCGTGCCATCGTGAACATCTGCGAGATTGAGAAGGGCGATCTCGTTCTCGATCCGTTCTGCGGAACCGGCGGCATACTGGTCGAGGCAGGATTTATCGGAGCGAGAGTGATCGGAATCGATGTGCAGCAGTCGATGATACGCGGAGCAGAGATGAATATCAGATCATGCGGATTCGAGTACCGGCTGCTCTGCGGAGATGCCTGTAATCTCCCGCTCAGAGATCGATCAATCGATGCAGTGGTTACTGATCCGCCTTACGGGAGGTCTGCCGTTGTTATAGCAGAATCGATCGAATCCCTCTACAGGAATTCTCTTCTGGAGATGTACCGCGTGATCGTAAACGGCGGACATGCGGTCATGATCTCTGACTTTAAGATCCCGTGGGCAGAGGATATCGGTTTTACAGTGACCAAGCTGCATACCCAGCGGGTCCATCGAAGTCTGACACGGTACATCATGGCACTGTGCAAATAATAATAGCGAATTCGTAGCTATTCACCATTCTTAATCCAATCGAGTTCATAGTTCATATAGGAGCGCATGAAAAGATCGAATGATGATCACAACCAATCAACCCTACCGCATAGAAGGTGAGAATAGATGCTCATAAAGTCCACGTTCAGACGCAGCACACGCGGAATGATCAACATCGATCCGATACAGCGCGGCGGCATACTGACTCCGGAAGCGAGGCAGGCACTCGTGGAATGGGGCGATGGATACTCTGTATGCGATTTCTGCCCTGGTAATCTCGAACAGATCAAGAAACCACCGATTCATGATTTTATATATCATGATCTGCCAGCATTTCTCGGCACCGATCATGCGAGGGTTATGAATGGTGCGCGGGAGGGAATCTTCGCTGTGATGCATGCGCTTTACGAAAAGAACGGATATGTGGTGGTGGACGGGAATGCGCATTACACCTCCTTTGTTGCGGCAGAGCGCGCAGGACTTGGTATAGCGATCGTGCCGAGATCATCGGACCGACCGCTCTACCAGATCGATCCGGAGTGGTATGCA
>PIXW01000136.1 GCA_003601535.1 ANME-2 cluster archaeon | reverse complement strand
GATCGGCATCTCCAGCCCATGCTGCATTGACAAGCCACGTTCCAACCTCGTTTGCAGGGAAGACGACGCGGTATGCGCCGCTGATCGTTGAAAGTACGGGTTGCTCGATGGTTGTTCCTGCTGGCGAGGTGAAGGTCAGCGTTACGATAGCACTGTGAGCAGGGATGATGTTTCCGGAGATTGTCACGCTTTCTGAGATGTTGATGGTGTCTGGTTCGGCAGAGATGGTGATGATGCTTTCCGGCGACGATTGAGTTAATGTCAGATTAGCACATTCCAATGTTGGGCAGGATATTATTCCACTTTCCGATGCTGTTTTATCACCATCCGATGCCATAACCGTCCAGCCTAATCCATCCATGCTTGCGTCTGTCGTGTACTCAATCAAATATTTCCCACTGCTGTCTGTCATGGCTGAACTCACCAATGCATCAGAAACATAGAGATCCACGGTCATGCCGCTTGCCGCCACGCCTTCATCGGATACCGTACCATAGATGGTTATCCCGCATGGTTGGGCTGATGCGTAAGAGATCAACAGAGAGATTGCAAGAGCGATCAACAGCATCTTCTTCATCATCTCTATCACCCCATAGTCAGTGTTCCGCTGTTACTCATGTTGATGAAATACCCGTGCCCGAGTTGGATGCTTGAGAGTGATCCGCCGTAGCCGGGCACATAACTCTTCCAGATGCCATTCTCATACGTTCCGATACCGACCCAATCCAAGCCGGATAGCGCACTCCCCATATCATCCGTGTCTTCAGCAGTCCAGCCGATCAGATTCCAGCCCTCATGCAAGTTAATGGTAACAGGAGGCGGATTTGTTGAGCCACCGCATTCAACGCAGTCAGGAATCCCATTGCCATTGAAGTCATAAGTGTCGTCAAAACCCGGGCAGAGGTCATCCGAATCGGCGATGCCGTCACCGTCTGAATCTGTTGCCGGGGGGGTTATGTTTATGTCCATCGTCCAGCCGTCCCTTTCCATAAAAGGATAATTATCCTGTGCACTAACGCCACCACTGATATCGTAAGGTGTGTCTCCAACGCCATCGCCATTGGAGTCTACTCCAGAATAATCGCTCCAGTAATTACCGCCACTTGTCTGCCCATTGTCCCACCCATTGCTGCCACTAGCATCATAGCCATTATGTGTGCCATTCATAATGTTATTGTGGTAAATGATATTCCGCGTGGATGCAGAGGTCAGGTAGAAACCATAATCACTGGCTGAAAGAGTGTTGTTGGTTATGGTGTTGCTGCTGCTTGAATGTAAGTATATGTTTCTGTCTGTGCCAGGACCGCTTATGCTTGAGATTGTGTTACTGGATATTGTGGTGACAGTAGACGATTGTAAAGAGATGCCATAAGCAGAACCGCCAGTACCGCAACAACTCGTACCACCTCCACTCACGCCTGAAATGGTGTTGCCGGATAGTGTACCAGTGGACGATGATAAATATATGCCATAAGCAGAACCGCCAGTGCCACGGTAATCCGCAGTACCTCCACTCACGCCTGAAATGGTGTTGCCGGATATTATAGTACCAGTGGATGATAGCAAGTACACGCCATAAGCAGAACCACCAGTACAACGATCACTGCCACAGTTTGTACCTCTTATGTCTTTTATTATATTGTCAGTTACAGCATTATTCCTCGATAATATTTCGACTCCAGTTCCACCATTCTGTATCGTAAATCCACGAATTGTCACACTATTCGCAGTCACATTGACAACGATTCCACTTCCACCGCCATCAATGATGGTGCGGGTTTTATCATCGCCACGAAGTATCAATGACTTTGAAATAACGACATTCTCGTTGTATGTGCCAACCATTACCTGTATTGTATCTCCATAGATTGCAGCCGCGTCCACAGCTTCCTGTATCGTCCAGTAGTCTGCATCCGCAGTATGTCCTACGGTTATCGTCCGCGCTGATGCGCCTGTGCTGCCTGCTATCAGCAGACATAGCAGCGCAATCGCAATTATGTACTTTGTTTTCATGTTATTATACCTCCTATTGTGGTGTTGTTTGTTTCGGTTAGCCCCTTCCGCCTCTTATCACAGAAGGGAATTTGGTGAATGGCAACTTTCCAAGTAGTATCGCCACTATGCTTTGATTTGCCATATCATCTGTATTGTTCTTTCCGGTGCTCCTCGATTCCGCGCTGCTGTTCATCGGATGGTGGCTAAAAACACCATAGATACCCAGCCAGAGGCATCCCGGTCGCACCCGCGATTCCGGAAGGCGAGCACCTGTCCGGCTCCTCGCCTCGCGGTTTCAGGCATTCCATCACCGCCCCCTCTCGCCTGCATGCCCGCAGGCAGCCCGATTCTACGCATCCGCATCCCCAATCACCTCGCGTATCGCAAGCAGATCCAGCCTCGACTGGGATCTCATCGTATTGTCCAGTGGATCGACAAAAATGATGTTATTTCTTACAAGATAGTTTATCTCTGGCGTAATGTGACCATACTCGCAAGCCACATTCTCTTTTAACTTCGATAACTCCGCTACTACGTTATCATAGACAACTTCGTGAAGTTCCCCTCGAAACTCGATCTCTTCTCCATAAGCCCGAAGAGAATTTAGTAATTCGCTTATCTGGCTTGTTCTGATCTTTAACATCTTCGCAACCATCTCCCCCTTGTCTTCCACTCTCATGAGCTCTACAAGGTAAACTGGCTTACCCCCACAGTAATGCCATGCAAGTTCCTTCTCCTCCTCGCTAAATCCATAGTTCTCCAAAAAACTCATTGTCGTATCTTTATCAAAATCGTCTACCATCAGATACCTGCACCGCCCGGAGAGCATCGCCTCTGTGTAAACCCGTTCGAGGAAGAGTGAATCGGACGTGATCACAAAGACATGCGCCAGATGCAACTCCTTTGTCAATCGGATAAAAAAGTTAAACAATTTGTAAATCAGAAACCCATCGATCTTCAGATCCCCTATCACCTGCAACTCGTCAATCACCAGCACAGGGTTTTGATCGTTTTTGTAAAAAGCTCGAAGGACGGTTTCTATGTAAACAAAGGCATCTTCTACCTCTTTCTCCTTGAATAACTTTAGAAACAGGTCTTTCGGTATCGGAATTCCGGAGTAGCTCTCTGGCAGAACATTCGCCATAGGTTTGAGAAACTTTTTTATCCGCTCATATCTTGCCTCGTGCTCTACGTCGAAGAGAACTTTTATGAATTCGTCGTAGTTGCTGATGAGCCGCCCCCTCAGATTTATATAAAACACTTTCTGGTTTTTGGGTAGATGTTTTATT
>PIXW01000135.1 GCA_003601535.1 ANME-2 cluster archaeon | reverse complement strand
GGTTTCTATACTCATAGACGATATCACAACCGCATACTCGATCTCGGTATAGATCGCTCCACCTGTCCATGCTCCCTGCATCTCTTCAAACTCCGGCGGGACGTTCATCCCAGCGAAGTTCGAAACATTCCATCCAAGAGAGACTGGATACTGTATTCTGCATCTGCCGTCAGGACCTGCAGAACTGTCGATGAAATATGCATCGTGGGAAACATCGCATGGATTATTATGCGTTGTGGAGCTGGCTGCCGGATGCGTCCAGTCAAAGAACGGATCGCTTATCGTAATCTTGTTATTCCCCGGGTTCACCCCTGCAACGGTTACATAGTGCCCACCGATTCGTTTCCAGTTGCCGGAACCCTGCTCTTCCCAGAATCCGAGAAGAAGGATCACGCCATTGCTCTTCCCGACTTCTTCTTCGATGTACTCAAGGGTCGGCGTCGTTGTTGTGCGCACATACAACCTCTGGTTAACTCCGGTCGCACTCAACCAGTCATCGATGCCCTTTTCCATGTCAGACACACTGGTACCACTGTGACCGGCATCGGTTTTCATACACGATGCAAGGCGGTCAACGAGTTCGCCCACGTTGTTGAAGCTGTGGTCATCCGTACTCGGTCCTGGCGCTATTGGGGATGCATAGTAGTCTTGAACCAGTGGAAAGATATCGGCGCCATCGCCAGGCGTTCCGTCCGGATCAGCATACATTGAATCAAGCCACCAGAAACAATTGGCTACCGCCACAGGACCGCAGAATGACCACTGTCCGGTTGTCAGATTGATCCAGTTGTTCTGTTTCTGATCAAAGTCCGGCATACCAGCTGGTGCATAGTTCGCATACTTCCACTCATCCGCAGCCGCACTCACTGCTGGCGCCAGTATTACTAACGTCAGAAGAAGCAGGGATGCTGCCGATACAACCGGTATCCACTTTTTACTGTTACTATTACTCATGTTATCTTCACCTCTTTGTATATGTGTTGCCAATAGATCACCCCATGCTATATAAAGATATCTGTTTGTCTTCATAACTACCAAAGTTATAGCATATTGTGATTATGTACCTGAGCTCAACGAACTCTGCAATCTCCGAACCATAACAGCACATCAATATGTAAGAAAAAATCGACAGCGTACGTGAATAAAGTAAAAATAATTTGATGAGGAAGTTGATCTTATCTTTCATTTCGCCACCTGAATCAACCCAGAGTCAAAAGGTCTTCAGGGTTTTGATTCGACTGCACACGCAAGATACCGAAGATCCAAAAGATTATTTTCTTCTTCTCATGACCACAGAACCTGACAGTGCCATAAGCCCGATCAGAAGCGTCATGCCGGACGGTGTTAATGTCGGGGCGGGTTCTGGGTTTGGTTCTGGATTAGATGCTGCTTCACATGCGGCACAGGCATCAACTATTCCCCAGCCGTATCCTTCATCCCAGCCTGTTTCGCCATGATCCTCTGCTGTGCTCATCAGCAGGTCTTCGACATCTGCTGGATTTACTCCATCCGCCAGAAGAAGTGCTACCACTCCGGATACATGCGGGCACGCCATTGAAGTGCCCTGGTAGAACCAGTAACTGAAATCGGCAGGGCATCCTGTTGCGAATGTCTGCTGCAAGATGCCATCAGCGTATCCATCACCATTCCGGTCAACGGTCACGTCGCCGCCAGGTGCTGCTATATCAACCCACCAGCCTGTACTGGAGTAGTATGCGACCTCTTCATCGTACGTGGTTGCACCGACTCCGATCACATGATCACATGCAGCAGGATAGTTTGGGGGAGATCCTGGACCCTCATTGCCGGCAGAAGCGACGAGGATGACACCATGAGAATGTGCATAATCGACCGCATCTTTCAGAGTCTGAGCGCAATCATGTCCACCGAAGCTCATGCTGATAATATCCGCACCGTTGTCTGTGGCATAGATGATGCCCTCTGCTACATCAGCATCAGTTCCATAACCGGTCTCATTAAGCACCTTCACAGGCATGATCGAGCAGTTGAATGCCACTCCTGCAACGCCTTTTCTGTTATTGGTTGTCTGTGCGACTGTGCCTGCAACATGCGTGCCATGTGCGTGATCATCATTGGGATGGAGGTCGTCATTGACAACATCATAGCCCTGTACAAAACAGGTTCCAGCCAGATCAGGAGCCTGATGATAGATGCCATAATCCTCATAAGCTACACCTGTATCAAGTACAGCCACAACCACGTCGTTTCCTGTGGAGATGTTCCATGCACATTCCGCATTAATTCCGCCATAGACCGGATTATCAAGATTCCACTGATACCGATAGAATGGGTCGTCAGGAACTGTATGGACATGAACGATGTAGTTTGGTTCTGCATACGAGACATTATCCGCAGCATTATATTCACCAACCAGCTCCTCGATCGACTTACCTTCGCCTGCTTCCACCACCTCAAAAACCGGAGCAGATGCGTCAGTGTACCTGACAATGATCGAAGTTGGTTCAGGAGTGTCTGTATTCATGAGCCTGACGTTCTCGCTCATCGCGTGCATCCCGCCGGCATCTGTGGCTCCAACGTTCATCACTGTGACGATGGCCGCCACCATCATCGCTACTGCGATGGATGATGCCATTTTTCTTACATTCATATTATTGTCCACCATGTATTCTTATGTGCACGCAAACGTGTATACAGCATTCATGAGATTGTGCCATATACGCCGAAACTCTGCGTATGACAAACACCATTACACAGATCTTGGTCAACCGTTTGCGTAAATCCGGATTCATCGAACATTGGAGCGTGCACTGACGATAAATCACCACATCATATATAAAGATATTGATCTGCCCTCATAATTACCAAAACCATAGCATATTGTAATCATACTGTTTACAGGGACTGAACCTCAACCTTCTCCTTATAACTACACGCATGTACGTATTCTTGGCTCCGATGTTACTATGAACCCCTCACAGAACCGGACTTGATGAAATTCAGGGATTCATTATTCAGAAGGTAACGAAATTTGGAAACAGCACCAAAATCGACTATACAAGGAATATCTCGGTCACACCGCCTATCTGGTAATTTTATGAGCATACTCGATATCCTGTTGATATAAGAACCATAAGATCACACAAGGTTAACACGAAAATCTCGTACAAATGGGTTTGCTGCTGCCGGTGCAGACTCTGCATCGTGTGGCTGGCAACGTTTCAGTTTCAGATAGGTTCTAACTAGCAATCATGACACACTTCGAGATCACACACAAGGATTCAGCAGGCAGGATCGGACGGTTGTATACTGGACACGGGAGAATCGAGACTCCGGCAGTCATGCCTGTTATCAATCCAAACATACAGATGATACCGGCATCCGAACTTGCAACGTTCGGAGCAGAGATCATAATCACCAACGCATACATCATCTACCAGAATCCAGAACTTAAGAGTCATGCGGTAACAAAAGGTGTGCATTCCCTGCTTGATTTCGATGGCGCAATCATGACAGACTCAGGATCGTACCAGCTGTCGGTATATCATGATATCGATGCAACATCAGATGAGATCGTGAGATTCCAGCAAACAATCGGCTCTGACATCGGTGTGCCCCTCGACATCCCGACGCCGCCTGATGCATCACACGAGCAGGCTGAATCCGAGATGAGAAGAACGGTCAGGCGGTGCAACGAGGCACACGAACTGGCAGGTCAGATGCTCCTTGCAGGAACAGTGCAGGGCTCGAATTATCCTGATCTGCGATACGAATGCGCACACAATCTCTCTATGATTGGTTTTGATGTGTATCCGATCGGCGCGGTTGTGCCCCTGCTCGTTAATTACCGGTTTGCTGAGGTGGTGGACGCAATCGTGGCATCGAAGAAGGGGCTGCCTCCGAGCGCACCTGTCCATCTCTTCGGTGCAGGGCATCCTGTGATGTTTGCGCTCGCTGTTGCGCTTGGCTGCGATCTCTTCGATTCTGCCGCGTATGCGCTGTACGCGAGGGATGGACGGTATCTTACATCGGAGGGGACGTACCATCTTGCTGATCTCCAGTATCTTCCATGCTCATGTCCGGTATGCACATCATATACCGCAGATGAGTTGAAAGACGAATTTGCTGGCGGAAATTACATTCCACTTGCAAAACACAATCTTTACGCAACATTTACAGAGATTCGCCTCATAAAGCAGTGTATTGTCGAAGGCAATCTCTGGGAACTCGTGGAGCGCAGGTGCAGGGCGCATCCGAGATTGCTTGATGGGCTCAAGCGTGCGGTTAGTCATGCAGACTGGATTGAGACGCTGGATCCGGTTCAAAAGTCAACGTTCTTTTACTGCGGGAGCGAATCATCATACCGTGCAGAGGTTCTCAGAGCGAGAGAGCGGCTTTGCAGGTTCGATCTGTACGGAACCGTGCTTGTCCGCACACGAACGATCCCGGGCGAGGATCGATTCGATCATGTTCTCAATCTGAAACCACCATTCGGTGCGTATCCGGTAGAACTCAGTGAGACCTACCCGTTCAACGCAGAGGTATCAGAACCGGATTATGATGCGATCGGGGAAGCACTCCGAAATACGCTTCGTTTGATCGAACTGAATCTGGATGCGTCGTTTACGGTCGTCTGCGAATGGGATCATCCGTTGATTGCCGGTATCAGAGATTGCCCGAACGTAGAAGAGGTCTCGGTACCTGCCTGATCCTGCAGACTGAAAAATATACACTGTAAGGAGTTACTATATATTTATTAAGGTAAGGTACATATACCCCGATCGCATACGTGATGATGGCGATATCCGATGCAAAGACAGATCATCGTGTCAATACTCCTGACCGCGGCGGTCATGGTCGCGGTATCCGGATCTGGCTGTATCGATCGTGATAGTGATGCGGTAAAACTGCAGATCGCGGGATCGACGACTGTTCTGCCGATCGGAGAGGAGTGTGCACGTATCTTTATGAAAGAACATCCTGGCAGCAGGATCGATGTTTCAGGCGGAGGCTCATCGCATGGCATAAGAGCGGTTGCTGCTGGAACCGTGGACATAGGATGTGCATCCCGCGATCTGAAACCGTCTGAACTGAAGATATACCCTGATCTTGTGTTGCATGCGATCGCACGTGACGGCATTGCTGTAATCGTCCATCCGGAAAACCCGGTCAGCAGTCTGACGCTCGCGCAGGTGCAGGGCATCTATGCAGGGACGATTACGAACTGGAAAGAGGTAGGGGGCACGGATTCTAGCATAACTGTCGTTTCCAGAGAGAAGGGTTCTGGTACAAGAGAATGCTTTGAGCAGGCGGTCATGGCGCCCATAAGTGAGGAGGTGACCGACAGAGCAATCATCCAGGATTCCAATGGCAAGGTCAGGGCAACCATTGCAGGGGCTGAGCACAGTATCGGCTTCATATCCATCGGATATCTCAATTCAGAGGTTAAGTCGTGCTATCTCGATGGAATAGAGCCGACACCGGAAAACGTTGTGAGCGGCAGGTATGCGGTATCAAGGACGTTGTGGATGGTAACGAATGGTGAGCCGGATGCTGATGAACAGGCATTCCTTGACTTCGTGCTCGGAGCTGAAGGGCAGAAGATCGTGGAAACGGTAGGGTATCTACCTGTAGAGTTATTGCAAGCATGAGAAGAGAAACCAGCGAGAGAGTGATTGAAATCCTTCTGTTCCTCTCAGCAGCGACTGCGATCTCAATTGTT
>PIXW01000134.1 GCA_003601535.1 ANME-2 cluster archaeon | reverse complement strand
TCTATATTTCCTGTTTGTTCACCGCGCGATAACCAGCATCGCATCGTCCACCTCGATCACATCCACGGCTCTTCCGCCGAGAACGACCTCACGCTCGATCGCCACCGCATCCGCGGGAATCTCAAAAACATCAGAACCGATCTCGATTCGTATCGTTCCAGAGTGCACCTGTTCCTCAATATCCTTTAGATCCATTCCCAATAGCGCTTTAACGATTCTTCCAGCGTCCTTTCTGAATACCGGACCAAGCACCTTCATATCAGGTTTGATGCCGGCTGCCAGATACTCAAAGTCAGGCGTGCCAGCGATTACGCGTACAGGCGTGTTTGCAGCACCAGCGATATCAGAAGAATCGAAGATCGCACCGGCGTATATCGCAATATCCTTCAACGGGGCGTTCAATGCTATTCCATGCTCTGATTTGTATTTTCTGATCGCCCATGCGATGTTCTTGATCATTTCACCTTTCAGTTCGGAATCCGGATCGATCAGGGATTCGTCAGCGACCGGGTATGCGCTGGCATGTACACTGCCAGATGTATGAAGATTGGAATAGACCTCCTCTGAGAAGAACGGTGTGATCGGAGCGAGCATGCGAGTGAGCGTGTCGATTAGTGTGCGCAGCGTATATCTTGCTCCATTACGCTCTGGCGATGGCTCGCCATACAGCCGGTACTTGGCGAGTTCGATGTAGTGATCTGCAAGGATATCCCATGCAAACGATCTGATCATCTTTAAGGTGAGATCAAACTGATATCCGTCCATCGCGCTCCTGACATCGAGAATCAACCGGTTCAGTCTGCTCAGAATCCATCGATCAACGACTGTGAGTGAATTTATGTCGATCTCTTCGATGTCCTTGATATGCGGCATTGAGAATCTGACGATACTCCACAGTTTCTGGGTGAAACGGGATGCTGCAACGACATCCTTCCATCTGAACATGATATCGGACCCTGTGGATCCTCCGATCGCTGCCCACTGTCTGAACGCATCCGCACCGTACCGGTCGATCACTTCCTCTGGCGCGATGATGTTGTTCAGGGATTTGCTCATCTTGTGCCCATCCTCTCCGAATACCATCCCGTTGATCAGTATGGTATCCCATGGCTTCTTATTGGTTAACGCATGAGTTCTGAGGATTGTGTAGAACGCCCACGTACGGATAATGTCATGTCCCTGCGGTCTGAGCTGCGCTGGGAGTCTCGGTTCTTTTCCTGATGTCCAGCCGGAGACAGCCATCGCTGATATCGAGGAGTCCATCCATGTGTCGAGCACATCCTTCTCTGGTATGAAATTATTCGAACCGCATTTGCACGGCTCAGGTGGATTCGATTCAACCGGATCGATTGGCAGCCATTCCTCTTTTGCCACCAACGTTTTCCCGCAATCCTTACAGTACCAGACAGGAATCGGTGTTGCGAACAACCGCTGCCTGGATATGCACCAGTCCCATTCCATGCTGCGCGTCCAGTTCTGCAGGCGTATCTTCATGTGCGGAGGCACCCACTCGATCTGATCAGCGGTACGCAGAATCTCATCCTGATCAACCGCAACATACCACTGTTTCTCCGATAATATCTCGATCGGGGTACCGCAACGCCAGCATGTTCCAACACTCTGCTCCAGAGGTTTCTGTTCGTACAAGAATCCTTCTGATTTGAGATCGGATATGATCGCCTTCTTGCAATCAGCGATACTCAATCCCTCATACTTCCCTGCAATTCCTGTCATCCTTCCATTGCGATCGATCGCCATACGAAGTGGTAGATCGTGCTCGATCCACCATCTGACATCCTGCTTATCACCAAATGTGCAGATCATGACGACACCAGTGCCAAATGCAGGATCGACCTCAGAGTCGGCGATCACAGGAACCTCATAATCGAAGAGCGGCACGCTGACCATCTTCCCGACATAACCGGTAAACCGCTCATCATCAGGATGCACAGCAACCGCAACACATGCTGCAAGCAGCTCAGGTCTGGTGGTTGCGATCTCCAGGTCTCCGAAGTGCAGATAATTGAGCTCTGTCTCGCGATCCTCGTATTCGACCTCTGCAAATGCGATCGCTGTTCCGCATCTCGGACACCAGTTCACAGGACCCTCGCGCTGATATATCCTTCCATCGGCATACATCCGGACGAATGACTCCTGGGTCTTCACGTAATACGAAGGATCCATTGTTGTGTACTCGCAGTCCCAGTCGATGGAGAATCCGAGTTTTCTCATGGTATTCTTCATTTTCAAGATATTTTTTGCAGTTAGTTCCTCGCATAGTTCCCTGAACTCGGATCTCGGAATCTGATGCCTGGTAATCCCGTATGTCTCCTCGACCTTGACCTCGGTTGGTAAACCATGACAGTCCCATCCCTGTGGAAACATTACATTGTACCCACTCATTCTTTTGTATCTTGCCACAAAGTCGATATAACACCAGTTCAATGAATTTCCGATATGTAGATCGCCTGTAGGATAAGGAGGCGGCGTATCGATGATGTACTGTGGTTTATCAGAGTCCCAGTCGAATCGGTATATGCGGGAATCGATATTCGATTGCCATCTCCGTTCTACTGCATCATGGTCATATTCCTTCGGAAGTGTGTCCGGCATGGTCATCTCCTGCATCCAGTTCATTAAAACGAGGATTGATAAAACTTTCTCGGATTGCGTTGCGATCAACCATCACACACCTCCATAACTATATATACGATCAGTATCAATACTATTCGTGTAACTGTTATGAAAAGCAGTTACAGGAAAAGCATAGAATCTCATGAGGGGACGGAAATGCAGTCAGTAATAAAGAAAGCACTGGAACATACCGAAAGGGAAAAGTTGTATCGAAAGTCTGCTGAAAATGTGGATATTGATTGCGATACTGAACTTGTTGGAACGCCACGCATATTAATCGTTGGTTGCGGTGGCGCGGGTAATAACACTTCGAGCAGGATGTATGATATCGGTATCGAGAATGTGGAGATCATCGCTGTCAATACCGATAAGCAGGACCTGGATGAAAGCAGGGCTGATAAGAAGATTCTGGTCGGCAAATCTATTACACGGGGTCTTGGAGCTGGCGGCGATCCTGATGTTGGCAGGCGCGCTGCAGAACTTGCACGCGGCACGCTCAGTGAGGTTTTTGCAGAGGCTGATCTGGTCTTCATCACTGCTGGTATGGGCGGCGGCACTGGCACAGGGGTTGCGCCGGTGGTTGCTGAGATCGCAAGAGAGAATGGTGCAATCGTGGTTGGTATGGTATCCACACCATTCCATGTGGAGCGTGCCCGCATCATCAAAGCAGAGAAGGGACTTCAGGACATGAGCGATGCTGCGCACACGGTGATCGTGCTTGATAACAACCGTCTGCTCAATTACGTGCCAAATCTACCGATGAAACAGGCGTTTTCGGTCATGGATCAATTGATCTCCGAGACCGTCAAGGGCATATCAGATACGATCACCCAACCATCGCTGATCAATCTCGATTATGCTGACATCAGGACGATTATGAACTGCGGCGGAGTTGCGGCGATGATGTTCGGCGAGTCAAAGACGCGTGACAAATCAGACGATGTGGTTCGTGCGGCACTGAACCACCCGCTGCTGGATGTGGAGTACAGGGGTGCTACCGGGTGTCTCGTACACATCACAGGCGGTCCTGATCTCACCCTGAAGGAGGCAGAAGATATCGCCAGTTCGCTCACGTATGAACTCAGTCCGCATTCGAATGTGATCTGGGGCGCACGCATTCAGGAAGATTATGAAGGTATGGTGCGTGTGATGGCGATTATGACCGGGGTCGAATCAGCCCAGATACTCGGTCAGAGCACACAGCAGCGTGTGCCGATCCGCTCAAAGAATCCCGGAGCAAATCCGGAAATAATGATGCCAGAACAGGGCATGGTTCCGAGGTCGATCATCGATATCATTCGATGATCTTTTCATTTTTTTATCGTTTAGTCTGTTTTTCCTCGCTCCCATTTGAATCACCTCTCAAATTCAATTGTCGCAACCGAGTTTGCATAACACGCCCCATATATACGAAGTTTCGCCGTATATGCTGTTTTTTCGACAGCTATACCCCATCCTTATTACTACATCTATATTTGATAACTCTTACTGTTTCAAGAGTAATCAATCCTTCCACAACTATTTCATCAAGAAGTGGCAATAGTTTATTAATGTTTTCATCAGTATCAACCAATTCAATAATAATAGGTAAATCCTCGGAAAGACGTAACAGCCTTGCCGTATGTAAACGACTCTCCGCTCCAAAACCCATTATTCCTCGAGTAACTGTAGCTCCAGCAAGATTTAGCTCTCTTGCCTTCAGCACAATCTGTTCATAGAGGGGTTTTCCTTTATATCTATCCATCTCTC
>PIXW01000133.1 GCA_003601535.1 ANME-2 cluster archaeon | reverse complement strand
TGAAATCGCTGATATCATTCTTCACCAGATATTCGAGAATTTTCTGCCGGTATGCGAGTTCCGTCTTCAATTCATGGATAGTCCAGCCCCGTCTTATCTGTATATCCTTGAGCGCCTTTGATTCTCCAACATGTTCGATTACATCCTTCGCAGGATTCCACGCAAAGATATCGTTCGTTCTGATGTTTCTCGTGGTCGGATCGATATCGACGATCTCCACGATCTTCACAGACCTGCGTGCACGCTGTCCTTTCACATATATCTGAGACTGTATGCTTATGATGTCGAGAGCCTGGATCATCGTTCTCGGCACGCTGATCGGAGGGTTCTCAAGACGGTGTATCGCAGATGCGACAGAATCGGCGTGCATCGTTGAGAATGTTGTGTGCCCTGTGCTCATCGCCTGAAACAATGTGAGTGCCTCCTTGCCACGGACCTCGCCTACCAGCAGATATTCGGGACGCTGTCTGAGCGCTGCTTTGAGCAGGTCGTACATATCGATCGCACCTCGCTCATCCGCGGTGAATGCGTCTCTTGTCACTCCTGGAATCCAGTTCGGGTGCGGGAGTTGCAGTTCTCGCGTATCCTCAAGTGTCACGATCTTTGCCTTCTCTGGTATGAAGAGCGATACAGCATTGAGTGATGATGTTTTTCCAGACGCAGTACCGCCTGCAAAGATTAAACTCTTGTTGTTCTCGATTGTGAGCCATAGATAAGCCATCGATTCAAATGAAAACGTATTCCAGTTGATCAGATCGATCGGCGTGATCGGAACATCCTTAAACTTCCGTATCGTAAACGTGCTGCCATGAGATGTCACCGCTGTCCCGAGCGTCATCTGAATTCGGGAGCCATCTGGCATCGCTGCATCGACCATCGGCTCTGCTATGGATATATGCTTGCCGCTTCGCTGCGCAAGCCTGATTATGAATGAATCCAGTTCATCTTCTTCGAAGATAATAGATGTCGGAATATTTAGATATTGTTTATGATACAAATAAATTGGAATATCGTGGCCGTTGCATGATATATCCTCTATGGTACTGTCATGCATCAGTGGATCGAGTTTTCCAAACCTGACAAAATCTCTGATGAGATAATAGAGTATCTTTTCGAGTGTTACAACGTCTATATCGATCGCATAGTCCCGTACAATCGATTTAACCTTTTTAACGAGGACCGCCTCCTTTTCGTCCTCGCTCTCGATATCCTCCACAAGAAGTGCATCTCTGAGTCGAGATCGTATCTCCTCAAGGAAATCTTCCTCGAATCCACCCAGATGCGGCTCAACCACCTGGTACAGTAGATCATCCCGCTCAAGATTGTGCAGAATCACCACGAATGCATAAGGTTCGTTCACCCAGTATCGATCGATCTCTTCATATCCCTCCCGTCCATCGAACGAGACGAGCGGTCCATGTTTCTCCGGGTTGTATGGCTCAATTCCTTCCACTTCCTTTTTAAAAAGAGTTATGAGTCTTTCCTTGAGTGGCAGTTTCTTTTTTTCACGAATCTTCTGTTGCTTCTCTCTGAGTTTCTCAAGATCCTCTTTGAGGTCATGGAGCATCTCTTCCTTAACGATCTCTATGGCGCCATCCCCATTACCATCATCTGACTTCTGTTCATCGTCAGCGCCAGACGATACCCCAAACTCCTTGAGCGCGTCTATGGCAGAACTTTCGTTCATGATCTTTGAGATGATTCCCTCCTCTTCTTCCATGAATGGCCAATCTCCCTTCAGATATTGAGTTGTGTTCTTAATAAACCTTCGGTTACAGCAGGGCTGGAGGGCACATAAGTCAGTGACTACAATTGCAACCTTCGGATGATCTCCGGATTTTTCATCATCTCACGTATTCTTTCAAGGATAATTCCAGATATCAGGATCAAAAATGCACGTTTGACTCCGGATTCTCCAGACGCATCATCAAAAATGTTTTTTGATACCTTCCACAGCCCTGATATCGGTATGATCATCAGCTCACCCATTTTTCCTGTGATCTCGCTATCCATCTCCCACAGTTCCTCTTCGAGGTGCGATGAGGTGGCAAAACTTACCGGATCGCTGATCAAAGCATTCAGTTGATCCGAATATTTCTCGATTCCACACACAAATCCGGTATCATCGAATGCGCCCATATTTTTTGAGATGCAGATATCAATAAACCTACCATTTCCGATCAGATCTACAATATATTTGCATGTAAGCCCGGCTGCATCGATCATCTCGTCGATTGCCTCACTCTCTGCGCGGTCTGCATGCTCGATTACATCAACAACGGTGGTGCAGACGCCTGCGAGATAATACGGAATGTAGAGATCGCAGCCTGTCGGAAGGTCATTTATCGATTGATTCACTGATTGCTTCAGTTCATAAAGGCGCTGTTGTTGTGCGTCAGTCAATTGCGCCTTTACTATCTTTTCTTCGGGCTCCTCTGGCTTTGCAATAACAGGTTTGACTTCTTTAACCCCTTCTACCTCTTCTGCTTCCAGAGCTTCTTCCATCACGATCTCACCTCTGATCACCTGATATGCCTCTGCTACTGCATCTCGTACCTTATCGCTTGGATCATCGAGATGGCGCTTGAGCGGCTCTTCTGCAAACTGCACAAGGTTTCTGTTCTTCTGTCCGATGCGTTTGATCGATTGCGCGGTATTGGCGCGAACGCGGTCATCAGGGTCATCAAGAAGTACAATCAAATGCGGGATAACCGCTTCATTGATCTCTGCGGATGCGCCAGCCATCAGAGCGGAACGGGCACGCTCATCAGCATCCTGGCTGTGTAATTGATCGATGATGTTACTTTTTCGTCTACCAATCAGTTTGCCCGCAGATTTTTTCAGGGAGATCTCATGTTTATCCGATTTTAGAAATATCAGCGCGATTGCAGATATCGCTATAACAACGATCAGCACAAGTGTTCCAAAAATACGGGTCTGGGCATGGTCTCTACCTTTCCAATCCTTATACAGTGATTTTCTGGTGCTGTTTGCACTTTTCGCAACAGTTGAAATCTTTTTCTGCTCTTCTATCAGATCTTTCAGGAAAAATTTCGTTCCGTTGGAGATTTCGAACATTTTTCCGTCCACATCAAGAACCTGGTCTCCAAAAGCAGCGAGAACCTCGTAATTCGTAACATCTGATCGGTTGATGTCATCGCCCAGCACTGCAAGCGAATCGCATGATGTAATCAGGTCAGCACGGGTTGTTTCGATCGCCTGCGGCGATCCGACAAGAGTCTTGATGGCACTGATATCCTCCGGACCTATCTGATCTGCCACCTCTCTCCATGCAACCGCCAGAAGAATGTTGTCGACGGTTGATGCATTGGTCACAAGCGTGCCATCATCCGCGAACACCTCGATCCCTGTTCCTGCGATGATATTTTTATATCTGACGACATAATAAGTTTCCGCACCCATCGACACCACATCGAGAGTATCAATCGAGTAATCGAGCAGTATCCGTTCAGCATCCGCTGCATGTACAACCACGTCTTCATCAGTGCTGTTGGTCTCCCCCATACAAGGTGCAGCAAGCAGTGCGACAGTTAGGAGAATTAGTAGTGTCTTGTTCATAGTATC
>PIXW01000004.1 GCA_003601535.1 ANME-2 cluster archaeon | reverse complement strand
CGCTCAGCCGCGGCGGCAGCATCACCTCAAAACCACCTAAGCAATCTCCAGACCCCCGATCATCTGAGCAAGCCTCTGCAGCACCTCTTTTCTCATCCCCTCCACAAACTTGATGCTACCGACAACGAGATGCCCGCCGCCACTGACACCAGCGCCATCGAGCTCATCATGCAGTTCCCGAACCATCTGCGGAATGTTCATCGCAACACCACGTGATCTGATCACAGCAAAATCAGGACCATATCCGATGGTCACCACAGAATCGTCAGTTCCCTGACAGATAAGGTCATGAATCTCGCCAGACGTCTTTCCGGGTGGCGGGAATGTGAACTTGTGTGCAAAATGCTCGAGATCGATCACGTTCAGCGATACTCCATTCGGGAGTTTTTGCGTCAAGACATGCGGCATGCATACCTTCAGTTGATCGTCGATCGCACTTCTTGCCTGCTCACAGAGCAGCTTCACGAGTTTTCGATGACGGTCAAGCTTTCCGAAATTGAGGATGTCATTCACAAGTCCTCTGCCATCCTGAAATTTGAGCCAGAATGCCGCATAATCGAGTGCGAGCGCGATATCAGAGAGGTCGGATACGGTATATTGATCAGACACCAGATCGATGTAGCCTCTCGCCTCCACCGCCGCTGAGCGATCGCCAAGAGCGGCCACTGCAGGAAGGTGCTTGATCTCTTCTGTTACCTCCGGGTTGATCATGCGTGCGATCTCACCACATATCATCCCTGCCGTGACCCCGAAGTCGCCGCCCACGTGATACGGATTCACATGCTCGCAGAGATATTGATCCACGACCGCATCAGGATGGTGGTGGTCAACCACGACGACATCGATCCCGTAGACCGCGGTATGCTTGAACGCTGGCACGTCCTCTTCGGTCGATCCGTTATCCACGAGGACGACCAGAGGCAGATCCTGTCCATGCCGTGCCTGATCATCGAGAGCAAAACACATATCCCTGACAATGTCTATCATCTCGTAGAAAGGAGCCTTTGAAGGTGATCTTCGGTAAAAATGATACTCTGCGTCCGTTCCGCCAACCTCCCGTATCAGCGGGAGAATCGCCCGCTCAAGTGCGATTGCTGCGGTCATCCCATCCGCATCCGCATGATGCCTGAGAACGATTGGCTGGGACGAAAATACCGCCCTCCGAATTCGCTTTGCAACCGCAAGCATACCATCCTTAAGCGCTGAGAGTACATGGCTCTCAATCAGAAGATCAACGTTGTGGGGCTCGGAGATGACCTCGAGTGCATCTTCGATCTGGCCCTCTATCCTGGCTGCTTCGCTTCCGAGCATACGTTTCATAGCCGCAACTTCGATCTGAATATCCTGGTTTCGAAGCGAGACATCCCCGATCACATTCACGATAGCACCCCTATCGATCTCAGGATATGCACGCTCACCAGCACGCTCAAATGCGGCGCACGCGACCGTACCTGAGCGATCGAGTATGGTGAATATCGTTGGTCCTGCTGTTTGTTTCACCTGAACAACCCTTCCTGCGACCGACATCGTCTCTCCTATATGTGCTGAAAGTTCGGAACTCGTGCATCCTGGAAAGTCCCTCTCCACTTCTACAATCTGACATTCTCTCAATTTTTTTGGTATTAATTCTATGTTTCCATTCGGTTTTATATTTTTTATCTGCACATGCACGGTATCTCCAACGTTAACCTCCGAAATCAAATTGCTCGAATGAACAAGTCCACGTACCTTCTTATTCAGGTCAACAAACGCCCCGAAATCCACAACCCCGCTAACCGATCCTTCGTATATGGCACCCACCCGAAGGTCATGCACATCACACAGATTGCTCAAAAGGCATACTGATGGCTTTTCTGCGCATTTCTCACAGAGATCGCCATCCCCGCTGAAGGACGAACCACAGATCCTGCACTCCTTGATCTCACCATAGCCATTGCACTCCTGGCACTTCTCTGTTACCCTGACGATTCCTGTGCCATTGCAGACAGGGCAGGAACCATCAAGAGCCTGACTCAACTGTTTCTCAGATAATTCGCTCAGATTGATTGATCTTGCTTTTCCAGTACCCTTGCACGAGGAACACTCATTCTCCTCGGTGATGATGAATCCTCTGCCATCACATGCTTTGCACAATGCCATGCTACATTGATAGGGATGCATCAGAGTTATGTGTTTCCGATGGCACAATCAGATTTTCAGTGAAATATACTCAGGTCTTTGGTGGTCAAACATATAGATACAAACATTCGTGTAATCGCAGAAATCACTACATTTTTAGATAGTGCCATCAATGTTTAGTCCCCTCGAAAATTCTTCGCAATGATATACATCTCCGCACTCTCCTTACGCGAGGCTGCTGGCGAATGGGAACGCACATTTTTAAAGAGCGTCCGCACCTTTTGCAGATAATCAAAGAACATATCGCCCTGAAACACCTTGACAATGAAATTGCCGCCCGGTTTCAGAATCTGTTCTGCGCAGAGAAGCGCATGTTCGGCAAGATCGATCGATCGTGCATGGTCATAACTCCAGTCGCCAGAGAGATTTGGAGCGGCATCGCATAGCACGACATCTATCTTTTTGACCAGTTGTCTGATTCTATCTATGGTATCCTCTGATGTGATGTCTCCTTTGATCGTGATGACGCCGTCAAGGCTTCGGATCGGCTGGATATCTACACCGATGATCATGCCGCCGGATAGTTTCTCTGCCACCTGCAGCCAGCCGCCAGGAGCAGCACCCAGATCGACGACAGTGTCCCCGCGTCTGATGACCCTGAACCGTTCATTGATCTGCTTGAGTTTGTATGCTGCTCTCGATCGATAACCCTCCTTCTTTGCCATTCGATAAAAATGATCATGCTGATTGCGCGCCATTGTCTGGTCAATCGTTGCCATCTCACATAATATGAACGGGACTGTCGCGTCGTCTGGTTTGTGCGAACGTTTTGAAATTACTTAATCAGAGGTCTCGTGGGGAATTGAGTGGATGTGGTGGGCGGAAAGTATGAATATCACCAGATTTTTCGACAATGCCTCAATTTATCGAATATCCGAAATAGATCGTTGATGTGTAAGTTAAAGTCTATTCCATTCATTGTTTCCTCGTTTATTGCTGGATGGACTTTATGTGTAAGATGGTATTAATATACCTAACTACCGTACATGCGATAGATAAGTGTAGATTGTGACGGGTTCAGGTCAAATCTGACAAAGTCGAGTTATATGTGGCTAATGATGGGTGGTGGTGTGGAGTGCATTGCTTT
>PIXW01000132.1 GCA_003601535.1 ANME-2 cluster archaeon | reverse complement strand
TCATTGCGCCCGCATCCAGAACAGTACTTCTAAAAACAATCGAAACAGGGGTTGCAAGCACGCTTCTCAATGCGGGCGCGGTGCTGCTGCCACCCGGATGCGGACCGTGTCTGGGAGCGCATCAGGGTGTGCTCGGCGAGGGCGAGGTCTGTCTCTCGACTGCCAACCGCAACTTCAAGGGGAGGATGGGAACCGGCGGGTTCATCTATCTCGCATCGCCAGAGACAGCGGCTGCAACCGCGCTCGCAGGGGAGATCACTGACCCGCGAGATGTTACGTTCCCATAAAGTCAGATGGATTTGTGATGGTCAGTTGGATGCACAACACCGGTCTATAACTAAAAATTAAATGTTTTGAAATTAAAAAATAGGTATCTGTGTCTTTTCCTCGCTTTGCTGCGTTACTCGACCACCAGCACCGACACACAGAACCCGCGAGAGTTCGCGGCATACTGTGCGCATCCAGCATACCGGCATACCAGCCATGATACGAACTCCGCTCACAGAAAACGGGCTAGAATGGCTTGATACACAGATATGGTATGGGCAGCAACGAGTATATTGCTGCAACTACATCAAGAGCCATGCACAAAAGCGATACAACCTGAGCATGTACGCGTCACTACTCAATCTTCTCGGTAAGGGTGATTCCAAGCACCCGTTCGAGTTTCTTGCGGACATCATCTTCAGGTCTGAGATCGCCCCGTTCTATCTTTTTCAGTAACGATGCTTTCTCTCGTATCTTCAGTGCAAGTTCTTCGTGCGACATACCGTGTGACTCGCGAGCGCGCCGGATCACTCCGCCGTAATCAGGCAGCAGTTCGTCACCCATCTGATCAAAGATATCAGGGCGCCTTCGTGACCGGGTACGAAACGTGATGCCAGAGATCTTTGCAGTAACCTTTGGTATTTGCTTGACCTCGTGCCCGTACCGTGCGCACTCGTCACAGACATTCAATTCAGTGCCTTCGATGATCACCCGGTGCGATTTTCCACGGATATCCTTTCCGCACAGTTCACATTGCATTATGGATAGCCTCCAAATTTACATACCGATTGAGTCTACGCAGCCATAAAGGTTTATGTGGTATCAGGATAGTTAACCATACGATGGAGGCAGAAATGGACAATAAGGCAGATTCGGAATCAACAGACTTCTCCAAGTATGTTGTGGACCGCATGCAGCAACTCGAAGTGAAGAACGATCTACTCAAAAAACAATATCAAAAGGTCGAAGTCGAGAAGCAATTCGCTGAGGATCAACGATTAAAATATGAACGTGAGGTAAGGAAACTGCGAAGTGAACTGAATAGACTAAAAACAACACCGCAGTTACTTGGCACGCTTGTAGAAGTTCTTGGGGATGGAAAATCAATTGTGCGGGCAAGCACCGGTCCAGAATTCATCGTTGGAACATCACAATTCATTAAAGAGGACGATCTCAAACCAGGAGCGCAGGTAGCGCTCAATAAGGAACATCTGTCCATCGTTAGCATCATTCCAATGACCAGCGACCCCACTGTGCATGGAATGGAGGTTATCGAGTCGCCTGATGTTGATTATGATCAGATCGGTGGGCTGGATGTGCAGATCGAAGCGGTCAAGGAAGCGGTGGAACTGCCACTGACCAAGCCGGAGATATTTGAGCGCATCGGAATCGAACCGCCCAAAGGTGTGCTGTTATTCGGTCCTCCAGGAACAGGAAAGACTCTTCTTGCAAAGGCGGTTGCCAGGCGGACCGATGCCACATTTATTCAGGTGGTCGGATCGGAATTCGTGCAGAAATATATCGGGGAAGGTGCGCGTCTGGTTCGGGATGTCTTTGAGATGGCACGAAAAAAATCACCTTCAATCATATTCATCGATGAACTGGACTCGATTGGAGCGAGGCGGATCAATGATGCCGGTTCCGGTGATAGGGAGGTTCAGCGCACGCTTGTGCAGCTCCTCGCTGAGATGGATGGATTCGATTCGAGAGGCGAGGTGCGCATCCTTGCAGCAACCAACCGACCTGATATACTTGATCCGGCGCTTCTCCGTCCAGGGCGTTTTGATCGGCTGGTCTATGTGCCCATGCCAAACCGCGAAGCCAGAGCTGAGATCCTGCGCATTCACACTGCGGATATGACTCTTGCAGACGACGTCGATTTCGACCATCTCGCAGCATTAACCGATGATGCGAATGGCGCTGATTTAAAGGCGATTGCGATGGAAGCAGGGATGTCTGCGGTGCGCGAGGAGAAGGATGCGATATATCTCTGCGATTTTGAGGATGCGATAAAAAGCATACTGATCCCTGTGAGCAAGCCGGATCAGTATTCCGCAGGCATGTTTGCGTGAGGAAGAGGTGCGAAAATGGGATTAATCTTAAAAACGATATTAACCAGCAAGAGTATCTATGTACCAGAGCGCGCAGTGAATGTAGTCCTGACCGTGCCAAAAAAATTCTTATCAGAGCCCTATGAACTGCAGGATGACGCTGTTATTCATGGAGAGATATTGGAGATCGAAGAGATCGGAAAAGAGTTTAAAGCAGATGAAATAATCGGAAAAGAGATTGAGTTGATATTGCGACTTGGTTATATTGGCTACGATGACTGGTTATACTTCTCAAGGGATTCCTGGCCTCTCTTGCGGGATTACGGGATACTTCCCGAACATTTTATCATTACAGTGAGTTTGAAAGAGATCAGAACCGATGAAGAAACCGTGGAGATATACCCGAAGAGAGACGTTGTGGTATGAAAGTCGATGAAAAGAGCATATCAGAAATCGAACGGAGAAAAGACCTTGCAGATTACTACTATGATAATTTTAGGAAACATTACGGAACCAAAAATTTCTCAAAAGCATCTGAATTTCTGTGGGGGACATTGAACTCATTGGTTTATGCCATAGGTTTGTTTTATGGCAGAAAATTAACGGCACATAAAGCTGTTGTGGATTTTGTGAAAGAACTGGCATCTGCATACAAAGACGAAGAGATGGGTGAATTGATGACCGATGCAGAAACTATCCATGCAAATTTCTTTCATGATTTCATGAGCGAACCGATGTTCGAAACTCATAGACAAAAAACCGAAAAACTCTTGAGAAAGTTGGTGAACATTCTTGATCATGAAATGCAGACTCATCTTCAATAGCAATGCAACGGTGATCGATTGATCGACATGGATGACTCTGTTGCACACCAGTATCTGGTAAAGATCATTGGAGAGGATGGTGTAGCGATTATCAAGAAACTGCCTCCCGGAGAGATTGTTGATGAGGAGGTTGCGGCAAAGACGGAACTGGATATCAATGTCATCAGAAAGACGCTCTTTAAACTGTACGAGAACAGGCTTGCAGGATATCGGAGAGAACGCAACCCGGATACCGGCTGGCTCACATACCACTGGACGCTTCATCTGGACAATATCGATAATCGCCTTGACCTCGAATTTGAGAAGTTGCTCAACAATCTGAAGGAACGCCTTGAATTCGAGATGAATAACGTATTCTATATCTGTAACAACAAATGCGCGCGATTCCTGTTCGAGACCGCATCCGAGACTGATTTCATCTGCCCGGTCTGCGGCAATGAATTATTCTATCAGGATAATGAGGAACTGGTGCGTAAGCTGTCTGATAGAATAGCAGAGATGGAATCTGCCATCCGGAAGTGATTTTGCAGAGATACTGATGTGCTTTGGCTATGTTCAAAGCAGATGGGTTACGAATGGCAGGGTTCGTCTTGTACACGGCAGCATAAGATGGTCATCGCTAAGAATAGATGGATCAAGTAACAATCATCTGACATGCGGTGCTAAAAAATACGTAATGATTATAACCAGCAGCAGAATCGCTGAAAGTGTGCCTACGGACCCAGGCACCACACCCGTAAAAAGCGTCAGTATCACGAGAATGAACATCAGCGCGCCGACCGCTTTTAATGCCGCGGTCTTATGCATCTGCGGCGATTGGTATCGATTCACTTTTCCTGGAATTGCGAGGCTTA
>PIXW01000131.1 GCA_003601535.1 ANME-2 cluster archaeon | reverse complement strand
CCGACAGGTCAACAATCATCGGTCTGTGTATCTCAACGCCCTGCTGAACCTCCCTCGTCATAAGATCGCCAGGATTGATCGTGAAGAGCGTGACATCGTGCCCTTTCCTGACAAGGGTCGGTGCCATGTTCTGTGCATAAGTGCCAAGACCCCCTACAATTCGTGGCGGATACTCCCAGACAAAGAAACCAATCTTCATGGCGCTGTATTATGCTTCTGCGTACTATAAATATGGCGATGCCATGGGACTGCCGGCTTATCCGGTACACTGGTTCTGATTCGCATGTTGCCGGCGATCTGAAACCTGAAGTCACTATACCCCGCAATGAATTGCGAGGCATCATGACCCGCGGGGGGTCGCGCGTTGGTGCAAGCGCGGACGGAGGTGGGGTGGGCAACGATCAGAAGTGGATGTCTAGTGCCCGACACTTCAATCAATCTCTTTTTCAACTGCTGTGTCCAAAATATTTTTTAACTTTTTTACTGCTGCTGGAGCAAGAATTATCATCGCTTCTGAAACATAAGTCCAATCTTCATCTTCTTCACCTTTTAATTTCTCGTTAAATAAATCTATTCTAAAGTCATGTTCTGTCCACTCACCAGAAACATTTGTTGCATATATCTTGTGAAAAGTTACTGGTCTTCGAATATTTTTTGGTTCGTCTTCATTTTCAACCATTGTAGTTACCCCGCGCAACATTGATGTTTATGTTTCTTCGGAACGGTGTGCCCATAATAAGAATCTGGCATTTCATATTGTGCACGTTCTCTTCGGCTGGGAGTTATTACAATTTCTCCCACAGGATGCGCCTTTAGACCCAATGGTGAATATATTTTACTATCAGAAACATCATAGCATGGGATCAATAAATCATACAACGGCGTCATAAGCTCTACATAAGAGGGTTCGCTTACGCTTAGTGGTTTGGTCAATTTACCTCTCGCCTTATTCTCTACATTTTGAAGTGCAACGATTTTGATGTGGCCAAGTGTTTCCCTTTCTATTTCACACGCCTCAATAACTTCTTCTGATGTAGGCACATAAATATAGCCGTCTACCAATTCAAAAACCGCTTCTATAGACATGTCCAAAATATCAGCTGCCTCTTCTACGTCTATCGTGTCAGCACATAGCAAATCCAAAGTTTTTTTGATTTTTTCATCCATACATGTCCACCTTTGTTTGTGCGCCATCAATCTTTTCTCTTAAACTATCTAAGATTGGATCTCTATACAACTGAAACCGCTCTCTCGCAGTTTTTAAGTCCCATCCGCGAGCTGGGTTTGTGATAGCATCAAATAAGTTACTCATCTCTTCATACTTAAAGTAATCTAAAACAACTCTTAAGTACCCATTAAATTTAATTCGTTTGTTCATATACAAATAATGTATCAGTGACACTGTTGTCATGGGTTTCATGTATTTAATCCCATACTGTTTTCTGTACATTTCTGTCTTTCTAACGACCGTTTGGTCGAATGTAACAACATAATCAACTTTTTGCCTTTGTGCAATATATGGTACATATCTATCCGGGCCTTGTAGAAGTATTTTATTTTTCGCCAAATCCATTCTGAACTTTTCAAAATCTTCTTTATCAGGTGATATCTCTTTAAATATCTTACTTCGTTCTAATAATCTTTTTTGTGCTATTCCAGACTCCCTTGTAAGTTCATTAACATTGTTTACATCCATATACACGGTATCAGATAGCTCAATAAGTTTACGCATAACACAGTCCAGATGATGAATATTATGAAGACCAATAACAACGTTTGCATCGAAAGCGAATTTAGTCATTCTACCTCCTTCATTATCAGCTCATTCGCCATGATTCTTAAACCCAACTGATCTCTATATGCCCAATCACATTCACGTCCCAACCCACCCCACCCCACAACTCCCCTTCCGATCCAAATTCACACCCGACCCCCAACGCATACTCTGCCCGTCTCCGAAGTCACCAAAACCCGCACTTAAGTACAGAGCCTGCACATAGCATTTTGTCCTTTCGTGCATACGATTCCACGCGTTCTGACGGCATCAAACCCATGACTCGGCCCGAGCACGATAGACAATATCTGCAAAACGTGGTTGCTCTATCACGACTCTCGATGTTGTGCGGATTAAGCTGCTTTCGGAGGTGCTGCACAACTGTTCATCATCTCCCATCCAGTCCAAAGAGTGTGGCAGCCGCTGCAATAAAATCAGTATCATCCTCTGCTGCTGCATCGCGCAGTATCTTGGTCGGTTCTGCGAGCACCTTGTTTGTTATGGCATGTGTCAGATCATCGAGCACACCGCGTTCAAAATCGCCGAGCGTATGCTTTGCAGAGAGCCGGTTAACTGCGCGTTCGCGTTCACGGATTCTCAGGTCCTGTATCTGGCTATACAGTGCTGCTATAAGTTTATCTGCACGCTGCTTTTTGTACTGTAGTTTCAATAGTTCATACTCTTCTTTTATGATCTCTTCGACCTTCGCGACCTCTTGCATCCGCTTACGCAGATTTCGCTCACTGATCTCACGCAGCCCGTCGATATCGTAGAGTTTTACCTTTGGCAGAGTAGACACCGATTCTTCAATGTCTCTCGGAGTGGCGATATCGATCAGCATCAGATCACGATTTCGGTTCTTTATGATCTGCCGTATCATCTCCGCGGTCAGGACCGCATGAGGCGCTGATGTTGCGCTGATCACGACGTCCGAATCTACGATATACCTGTCCTTCTCGTCGTACCGAACAGCAAAACCATTCAACTCCTTTGCAAGCTTTTCTGCCCGCTCAAACGTGCGGTTTGCAACATATATCGCCGAAACATTCCTGTGTGCAAGCGCACGTGCAACGAGCGACCCCATCACACCAGCACCGATGATCACAACCGTTTTTCCCTCAAGCGTGCCAAGCACATCCTCGGCAAGATCAACTGCTGCCGATCCGATGGACACCGAGCCCTTGTCGATCCGTGTCTCTGCTCGCACCCTCTTACCAACATGGATCGCCTTATCGAAGGCGGTATCCAGGACCTTTCCGGTGACACCTGCCTCTCTTGCGGTATGGTACAGATCCTTGATCTGTCCGAGTATCTGGTCCTCGCCAACGATCATCGATTCGAGTCCGCATGCAACTCTTAGGAGATGCATCAGTGATTCTTCGTGGTCATTAAATTCAATAATCCTGTCTGGAACCCCCATCTTCTTCGCATACTCAAAGAGAACCTTGCTTCCTTTTGGCGATACCACATACACCTCCACACGATTACATGTCATAAGCACCGCACACTCATCCACCAGTTCATGTGAATAGAGTGCGTGCAGCAGATCCTCGACCGTGCCGTGCCACGCGCTTTCGATATCTCCGATGCTCGCTTTCGTATGCGTGATGATCATGCTGGATATCTCAGTCATCGGGTCACCTTTGTTCGTGATCGTTTATCAACCTTCCATGCAGATCGATCTCACCGTTCTTGATACGTGTGGAAGAGATCGGGATGCCGTCCTCTGCCAGTACGAAAGACACCAGAACGATCTCGATTTCAGACATGCCTCGTTTCATACGGAGTTCGTTGATCTTTTCTGCAACCGGTTGTGTTTCTGGAGAGATCACGATATAATCGAATGGTTCTGTCAGTGCGGCGCCATAAGGATCGTGCAGGGTTATTATTTCTGGCGAAACTCCAAAGTGATCGGTGATGTACCGTTCCAGTTCACGCTTCCTCTCGCTGTAATCAGCGACCGGATGAGGATGGTTTCTCGCGAGATCGTTCGATGTCAATCCGATCACCACATCACTGCTAAGTTCGTATGCACGGCCGAGGAGTGCTCTGTGACCATCATGCAGTGGATCGAACGTTCCTCCGACTGCTACTCGTGGCATATTTTTTGTTTTGCGATGAGGGGTAGATTAAGGTTCGCTCACAATTTTGTAACAGCTGGAGCTGTCTCCTGATCAGCCTGCTTTACAAGCCGCGCCCAGCTCAGACCAAAGTCTGAGAGATACACGCTTCCGAATATCAGCGTCACCGAGTTCTTAACAGCATGATCGAGCACGGCAGCAGCAAAGCCGATACCCGGATCAATGCCGCCAAGACTGAATATAGTGGTCAGCACAGCCTCATAAGTCCCCATCCCACCGGGTGTGATCGGGAGAATCTTTGTTAGATTTCCAACAGCGATCGCAAGAAATACAAGAGCGATCATAGGAATCACGGGAGTTGATGCGCTCTCTGGAAAGGCATTTAATATCACAAAACATGTGAGAATATCGAAAAACCAGATCAATAACGAACTTGCGAGGATGATCGTGAAAGCGCGTGGATTCGTGGACACCAGAGCGATCTCCCTGGCAAAACGCGTGACGACACCACCGATCTTTGTGTAACTTCTCGAAAACACGATCATCACAACGAATGCGATTAACATACCGAGTCCTGCGATTGCAACGAGGTCTGTGATCCATCGATCGAGCAGCAGACCCCGCGCTGCCCACACAGCAAAGCCACCGATCACCGTGATCGCAAGAATATCGAATATTCGCTCAACAACAAGAGAGGAGAAGCCTGTGGAAAGTGGAATGTTCTTCATCTTTTTCAGGATGTATGCGCGGACGACGTCTCCTATGCGTGCCGGCAGCACCACGTTTGCAGACTGGCTTATAAAGATGCATCCGACCAGAAATCTCAATCGTTCTCTGTAATTCATCTGCACAAGGATATGCTGATACCGTATGCCGCGCAGGGGCCATGATACCAGATAGACTGGTATGGAGAGCAATATGAGCGCAGGCGATGCATTGCGCAGCACATCCACGATATCACCAACTCCGATCAGATTTGCGATTAAAACGAGGATCAGGATCGCGAGGATTGAAGTTAGAATAATCTTACGCTTTGTTATGTGCATTGAATGTAAACTCCAGCCACAATCGAATAATCGCTCCGCCCATGTTGATCACGTCTCGCTTCAGATCGACCTTGCTGCTGTCTCCTGATCTCCATCTGACCGGAAACTCTGCCACCCTGTACCCGGATCGCTGTGCCCGAACCAGAATCTCGGAATCCCAGAACCAGTGCCCATCCTGTACCTGATCCAGCAGATCAAGGAGCGCTTGCCGTCCGAACGCCTTGAATCCGCACTGGTGGTCGTACAATTTCGATTTAAGAAATGTTCGCACCAGAAAATTAAATCCCTTGCTTGCGAACCCACGTTTTACTGACCGCACAGCATCGCTATGTGGCATCATGCGTGATCCTGTCGCGAGATCGTATCCGTCACGTATCTTGTCGATCAGTTCGGCGAGATGTTTCATATCGGTTGCGAGGTCAACATCGATGTACGCAAGTATTGCGCCCTCTGATGACTTGAATGCGCGGTTCAGTGCTCTTCCTCTGCCCAATCGCTCATCGCTGTGCAGATGCTTTATGTACGGGTATTTTTCTGCAAGTTCTTCTGCTATTCTGTCTGATCCGTCAGTTGATCCGTCTTCTGCGACAATAACTTCAAAAGAAGAGGTTATCTGTTGCAACGCATCCACTACCTGGCGGACTGTATCCTCCAATCTCTCTGCTTCATTGTATATCGGGAGCACGAGTGAAACTTCAGTCATCATTGATCCTGTCAGACATCGTTGGGATAGATAGTGAACTACCCCTCGCTATCGCAAAGGGCTTCTTCCTTCAACAACAGCACTTGCAGAAACCTGAAGTAGGTTCTGTAGAGGCGCCATCTCCAGAAGCGTAGAAGGCAGTCCCTGCCTCCTAATTCCGCGCTTCAATATGTTGGTCGCCGCGTTTACATCGCGATCGACAGCGATGCCGCATTCAGAACAATTATACATCCGTTCTGATAATGGCATATCCTGGACGTTTCCACATATTGAGCATTCTTTACTCGTGTTTCCTGGATCAACTTTTATAAGTATCTTACCAGCACTCTCAGCCTTGCAAGATAGCATATAAAAGAATTTGCTCCACGACGAGTCGAGAATTGATTGTGATAGGTTATAATTCCTGACCATATTTGTTATACCGTAATCTACCTGCTTTTCTACCACTCTTCTTCAGTTCACGGAGGACTTTCAGGTTGTTGCAAAGCATGAATAACACCATCTGAAGGATTTTTGAGTTGACTTTTTTCAGATAGGGATGGTCTTTTTTCAGTTCCGGTAATGTCGCTTGCAAGCCGTATCTACCTGGTATTTTGGCAGCATTATTCCAGATGGATAGAAACTGGTTGTAAACCCATCGGCATACTTCCATAACAAACAATAACGACTGCTCTTGTTCAGACGTTGGATACAATCTAAATTTGTGCACTGTTTGCATTTCTCTTATCCTCCTGACTATCAACATATTTTTTCAGTTAAAAAGTTATGTCACAGATGTGCTGGTTTACGACGCAGGCACATCGAACGCATGGTTTGCACGAAACGCGATGAAAAATTTATAACGTTGGAACATGTTATGAAAACGATCATTTAACATTGATGAAGATAACCTAATTGAAGCATTGATGGAGCATATCGATCGACAGGTGATGCAATGGAACTCGCAATAATTGGACGCGGTGATTTTACACT